>JBIIJJ010000036.1:0-11050 GCA_044233875.1 Miltoncostaeaceae bacterium
TAAATGGGATGGTCACGACGTAGGCGAGCACGAGCGGGCGGCGTGGCGTGAGGCGCGCCACCAACAGGCCACCGGTCAGGAACCCGAGGCCGAAGCAGCTCACCAGCACCGCCCACGATGTCGCGCCGTTCAGGTACTCCTCGGCGATGAGCGGACCGGCCACGAACAGGGCGGGCATCACGAGCAGGGCGTAGAACGACTCACCCAGCACCACCATCACCAGCCAGGTGCGCCGGCGAAACGCGTTCCAGCCGTCGCGCAGGTCGGACACGAAGGAACTTCCGGCCACGGCAGTGGCCACCTCGCGGAACCTGGCGGCGGCGAGCAGCGCGATGGCCACCATGAACGTGGCGGCGTCGATGGCGATGGCGCCCGCCGGGGAGATGAGCGCCACGGCCGTGCCGCCGACGATGCCGCCGAGCGCCAGGCCCACCGCGGGGGTGATGGCGATGAGGCCGTAGGCCTCCTGCAGGCGCTCCTTCGACACCGCCTGGGGCACTATCCCCGAGAGCGCGGGGCGGAAGAACGCCTCGGCCGCGCCGTACACGAAGGTGATGGCGGCGATGGCCCACACCCCGCCCACGCCGATGATGAGGATGGCCGCGAAGGTGGCCTGGCAGGCGGCGCGCACGGCGTCGCTCGCGACCATGACGGTGCGGCGCGAGATGCGGTCGGCCCACACCCCTCCGATGAGCAGGAACAGGATGAGGGGCACTGCGCGGGCGGTGAGCACCAGGCCGATGTCGGCGGCGCCGCCGCCCAGCGCGATGATGGCGAAGGGAACCGCCACCGAGGCCACGGTGTCGCCCAGCGAGCTCAACAGCTGGGAGGTGAACAGAAGCCGGAAGGGCTGCTCGCGCAGGCATCCGGCGCCGGGGAGTGCCGCGCGCAATTTCATGCGGCACGCACGCTAGCCCGTGCGCCCCGGGTGGGGCGCACGGGCAGCGCGGCAGGGATCAGGTGGCGTTCGGTCGCGCCGCCTCGAGCACCTTGCGGTTCGAGAGCAGCAGGAATCCGAAGCCGACCTTGGCGATGAGGTCGATCACCGCGAAGGTGGCCACCTCGCCCTCGATGCCGATGACATTGATGCCTTCGGTACCGAGCACCCAGAGGATCGGATAGATCGTCCACACCACGGCGAGGATGATCGCCAGTTGGTTGAACTTCGATCTCACCTCCGGCGGACGGTTGCCGGCCGCCTTGAGGATCTCGGCGAGCAGCACCCACAGCATCCAGACGAAGATGACGCAGCTGACCGCGAACCAGACCCACCGGATGTCGCTGGCGGTGATGCCGGCGAAGAAGCCGGTGGCGATCATCATCACGTCGAGGCCGAGCAGCCACGCGATGGCCTCCTTGGTCGCGCCTGCGAGCAGGGCGAGGTCAAGGAGGAGGAGTGGCGTGGTGAAGAACCAGTCCACGTAGCGGGCCCAGTAGAAGGGCTCGGCCATGTCCTGGCCTTCGCGGAGTATCGGGAACCAGCCCTGCTTGAGGGCCATGGCGAGATAAGCGATGGCGGCGATGCCGGCCACGAAGAACGTGATGGTGTGGAACCAGCGGTTGCCGGGCTTCTCGCGCCAGGCCATGAAGAGGAACGCCACGGCGCCGAGCGCCATGCCGATCGTTCCTATCCACAGCCAGATTTGCACTGTGTCAGAGGGTTCAACCATTTCTCATACCTCTAAGGGCTCCGCTGCGGGGGATCCGCGGCTTGTACACAACTTTTGCACAGGTTTTTCCGCACCTGCCTGTGGAACCGTCCGTGGAGGGGCCCGAGATGTCCAATTCCTGTCCAGATTCTGCACAGGCAATCCACAGCCCCGGGAGTGGAAACCACGACATCCCTGCATAACGTGGTTTTCATCGAAGGCAGAGCCCTGTGGACAAGGGGACTGTCACCGGCCCGGGCGACAGTCACCGGCCTGAAACACTTTCAGGCGAGTTCCGCCAGCCAGCGGGCCGCCAGGTCGGTCACGTCATCCATGCAGCCGGTGAAGACGTGGTCGGCGTGAGGGACCACGTCGAGGAACACATCGGCGTTTCCGGCCCGTTCGGCCACGTGGGCAAGCTCATACCCCTCGCCGGGCTGGATCAGGTGATCGTTGCCGGCCTGGAGGATCGCGATGGGCACACGCACCTTGCCGATCTGGTCGCGGCTCACGGCGTGCGGCGACTCCGGCCCGCGCGACGACCACCACGTGGCGTACGTCCAGATCTCGCCGTTCTCGGGAGTGGAGAGCGGCCCGTTGGCGCGCATGACGGTGAAGATGCGGTCGCCCGGGGGGTCGTCGGGGTGCTCGGCCACGATGGGCCGCGCGTACTCCGCCACCTCCTCGTAGGTGGGCGTGGCCCCGTAGCGCTGCCACCTGACGCGCAGGGCCTCGGGCAGCGACTCCGGGTGCGCGATGGTGCAGAGCCCCACCATCTCGGGCACCTCGTGGTTGGCGAGGAAGTTGGTGCACACCGTGCAGCCCATGCTGTAGCCCAGCAGCGCCATTCGGGTGAACCCGTGCGCGCGCGCCACCTCCACCGCGGCCTGCAGGTCGAGCGGCGTGCGGTGGAACAGCCCGCCGCCGAAGAAGGGGCCGTAGTTGGCGAGCCGCGTGTTGATGCTCATCACGGAGAAGCCCAGGGCCGCCAGGTTGAACGCCACCCGCCGCGGGACGCCCGTGAGGTAGTTGCCCACCGAGCCGTGCACCACGATCACCAGCAGCTTGCGCAGCGCGGGGTCGCCGAACCGGGGGCGAAGCAGCAGGCCGTCCCACTCGTGGCCGTCCTCGGGATGCAGGGTGACCAGGCGCGTGGTGATCTGCCGGTCGTCCCGCCCGAAGGCCGGCCGGCGATGCGAGCGGTAGGGCGTATCGGCGAGCCGGGGCATGGGGCGGCGCGACGGTCGGGAGCTCATGCGACCTCCCTCAGGAACGCCGTGAGGGCATCCACCAGCAGGATCTCCCGCCCCTTGTAGAAGTGCGTGGCCCCCGGGATGCGCGCGATGTGCACGCGGTCGTTGCCCGACTGCTGCATGAGCTCCACCTGGCGCTCGGCCTCCTCGGGCGCCACCACGTCGTCGGCATCGCCCTGCGTGAACAGCGTGGGCACCGTCACGTGCGGCAGCTGCCGATAGGCCTGGGCGGCGTGGGCCTCCGGGCCGCGCGAGTGCCACCACGTGCGGTAGGTGTACACCTCGCTGTCCTTGGGGCGGCGGCTCGGCCCGCGACTGCGCTCGATCACGAACAGGCGGTCATCGGCGGGGCTGTCGGGTGTGCCCTCCCCCACCACCTCGCCGAGCCGCGCCACGATCTCGTCGTACGTGGGCTCGGCGCCCCACTCGCGGCTGCGCTTCTCGAGCGACTCCGGCAGGCCCCACGGCCCCGAGATGGAGATGAGCCCGCGCACCGCGTGATGCGGATGCGTGGCCACGTACCGCGCGGCCAGCGTGGCGCCGCTCGAGTAGCCGCACACCACCACGCTGTCGTAGCCCTCCGCCTGCAGCCAGCTCCACGCGGCGGCGATGTCCTTCACGGCGTCGTCGAATATGGCCTTGCCGAACAGCTGGCCCACGTTGCCCATGCGGGTCTCCACCACGAGCGTGGGGAACCCGGCGCGGGCCAGGTGCGTGGGCAGGAACCTGAGGGTGCCCACGAGGAAGTTGCCCATGATCCCGTGGATGTGGATGACCGCCGTGCGGCGCCCGCTGGCCCGCTCGCGCACCCGGGTGGGGCGGTCGTCGATATGCAGCAGGGCGTCGTGCACCTCGCCGTCCTCGGCGGGGATCGTCGCGAGAACGCGCTCGACGCCCACGGCCTATGCCCCGTCTGCCACGTCCGGGTCCACCTGCTGCACCTCGCCGAAGGGCATCTGCAGGAACCGCGAGCCGATGGTGCGGAACGCCGCAGGGTCTCCCGAGCAGGCGAATGCGTACCCGCCCTGGCGATCGCGCGAGGCCAGCATGCCCTGGCGCTGGAGGGTGTCGGCGATCTCGCGGGCGATCTCCTCGCCCGAGCTGATGAGGGTGGCGTCGGCCGGCACGTTGCGGCGGATCAGCTTCTCCACCATGGGGTAGTGCGTGCAGCCGAGGATCACCGTGTCCACCCTCGCCTCGCGCAACGGCGCCGTGTAGTCGCGCACCATCTCGACGATCTCCTCGTCGAACGGGTTGTCGCGCTGGATCGCCGGGGCAAGGCCCGGACATGCCACGGCGGTCACCTGCGCACCGGCGTCGTGGGCGTGGATCATGCGCTGGTAACTGCCGGATGCCACGGTGGCCTCGGTGGCCAGCAGGCCGATGCGCCGCGAGCGGGTCGACTGCACGGCGGCGTGGCTCTCGGCGGTCATCACCCCGATCACGGGCACGTCGAGATGCGTCTGCAGGTGGGCAAGGGCCGCGGCGGTGGCCGTGTTGCACGCCACCACGATGAGCTTGGCACCCCGGCGCAGCAGCCAGCGGGCGATGGCCTCGGAGCGACCGCGCAGCTGCTCGGGCGACTTGTCGCCGTACGGGAACCACGCGGTGTCACCGAAGTAGAGGAAGTCCTCGGCGGGCAGGCGTGCCAGGCACTCGTCGAGCACCGTCAGCCCACCCACGCCGGAGTCGAACACGCCAATGGGGCTGTCAGCAAGGGCGTTCATGCCCCCTAACCCTACGGGCCACCCCGGTGAACGGGGTTACGATGGCTGCGTGGCCCTCTCCATAGGCGACATCGCACCCACCTTCTCGCTGCCCCAGACCGATGGGCGCACCTGCGACCTCTCCGGGCTCACGGGTGCCAGGGCCATCGCCGTGGTCTTCTGGTGCAACCACTGCCCCTACGTGAACGCCTGGCTCGGGCGTCTCAACGACCTGGCGGAGGAGCTCGCAGACCGCGGGCTGGTGGTGGTGTGCGTCAACAGCAACGACGCCGCCACCTACCCGGCCGACTCCTTCGAGGGAATGATGGAAAAGGTACGCCAGACGGGCACGGTGTTCCGCTATGCGCACGACGCCACCCAGGAGGTGGCCCGGGCCTACGGCGCCGAGCGCACCCCCGAGGTGTTCCTGCTCGACGCCGACCGGCGCCTTCGGTACCGCGGCGCCATCGACGACTCCACGCAGCCGGAGGGCGTCACCGCGCGCTGGTTGCGCGATGCCGCCCTCGCGGTGATGCGCGGGCAGGACGTTGCGACGACGGAGACGCCCGCCGTGGGCTGCTCCGTCAAGTGGCGCCAGTAAGGCTCGGGGCTACGGCGCCACCGTCCAGCGCTGGGCCAGCGTCTGGGCCAGCTGATTCACCTTGGCGCGATTGGCCGACGACACCTTGGTGGCGCTGGTGCCGATCTGCTCGAACTCCACGGTCTGGAGGACCTCGGTGAACTTCTCGTTGAGCTCCGGCTCGAAGATCTCCACCAGGCTGGCAGGCAGGCCGGCGGCGCGGGCATCGCCTGGCACCAGCATCGCGTCACGGGCATCCGCCTGCGTGGTGGGTACAGCGACGGCAGCGGCCGGCAGGGCAGCAAGGGTCAGTGATGCTGCCATCACGCAGGTGGCGCGTCACGAGGGGGTCATGAAGGTCCTCTTGGTCGGGTATCCCTCGGGACCCTAGGGCTGGGCACCAGGGCACGCCTGTTGATCCGCCAGGCGGCGGTACACGCCCGGCCGACCGGCCCCTAAACCGCGGGGGTGTCCCCCGGCCCCTTTGCGGCGGCCTGCTCCTCGACCTTCCTGCCCTCGATGTCCACCTTGGGGATGATGCGCCCGAGCCACGTGGGGAACCAGAAGGCGTGGCGCCCAAGCAGGGCCAGGATGGCCGGCACCAGGAACAGGGTCATGCCGCCCGCCAGCAGAACCGCCGTGCTCAGGCCCACGCCGAACTGCTTGATGACCGGATCGCCGTTGAGGATGAACGACGCGAACACCGACAGCATGATGAGCGCGGCGGTCAGGATGACCCTGGTCGACGATGCCAGCCCGTCGGCCACGGCCTTGCGCGGGTTGGTGCCCGCGGGGTCGGCCTCCACCCGCGACAGCAGGAACACCTGGTAGTCGTTGGCCAGGCCGAACAGCGCCGCGTACATCATGAGCGGCACATACGAGGCGATCGGGTCGGATGGGCGTCCATCCCACGTGCAGCAGGCATTCGTCGCATCGAGCCCCACGGCATCGAATCCCCAGCCGAACTGGAACACCACCGTGAGCACGCCCAGCGACGCCAGCGCGAACCCCATGATCACCAGGCCCGCCTGGATGGGCACGAGGATCGACCTGAACGCCACGAGCAGCACCAGCACGTTGAGCAGCACCACCGTGAGGATGACCAGGGGGAGGGTGTCGGTGATCTCCGATGCCAGGTCGATGTTGCCGGCGGTCGTGCCACCCACGTAGGCGGTCAGGCCCTTCTCGGTCTTCTCCAGCGGTGGCACGACCTGGTCGCGCACCGTGCGCACCAGGTCGGCGGTGGCCGGCGCCGCGGGTGCGGTGGTGGGGATGGCGTTGTAGGTGGCGGCGGTGCCCTTCTCGTTGATCGACGGCGGCAGCACGCTGGCCACGCCCTTCGTGGCCGTGAGCGCCTTCTGCAGCGCCTCGAGCCGCGGGTCGGTTCCCAGCGGATTGCCGCCCACCGCCGTCAGCTCGGCCGTGATCTGTGCCTGCAGGGCCTCCGCCTGGGCCTGCTGCTGCTCGGCCTCGGCCTGCAGGGCGAGCAGCTGCTGCTTCTGCCGCTCGATCGACGCCACCTGCGCCAGCAGGGCGCTCTCACGCCGGAGCAGCGCCTCGCGCTGGCGGATGAGCGATGCCCGCTTGCCCGCCAGCACCCGCGCCTGCGCCACGATGCCCTCGGCCTGCACCAGCAGCGCCTGCTGGGCCGGCGTGCGGGGCACGGCAAGCGCAGCCTGCAGCTGGGCGCGCAGTGCGGCAGCCCGCGCGTCGGCTGCAGCCTGTGCCTGCGCCGCGGGGTCACGGGCGACCACGAGCGCGTCGATGCGCCTCTGAAGGTCGTCGCGCCGGCGTGTGAGGATCGCGAGCACCGCCGGGTCCACCGACCCAGCGATCTGTGCGTCGATCGCCGCGCGCTCGGCCTGCGCACGGGTGATGGCGGTGTCGACCTCGCGCACCCTGGCCCGGGCCGCCTGCAGGTCGGTCACGGCGGCCGCCACCTGGGCCGCCAGGGCCGCCTCACGGCCGCGGCGCTGCCCCACCGCCTGCTGGCGCAGCGCGGCAGCCCTGGCAGCGAGCTGGCTTCGCTGGCGCGCGAGTGACGCCGCCTGGGCGTCCAGGTCGGCGCGCTCGGCCTTGAGCCTGTTGGCCTCGGCCTGCGCCTCGGCTGCCTCCTGCTCGAGCTGCGCCTGCTCGGCCTGGCCCTGCGCCTGCTCGGCCTCCAGCTGCGCCTTGAGGGCGTTGGCCTCGTTGATCTGCGCGGCAACGGCCGGGTCTTCCTGGGCCGGTGGATCGAGCGTCACGGCCACCAGCAGGGGGCCGTTGTAGCCCACGCCGAACCCCGTGGTCATCAGGTCGTATGCCGTGCGCTGCGTGGAGGGCTGGCTCACGCCGATGTCCTCCTGCCCCAGGTCCATGGCGAACAGCGGCAGCGAGAGCGGCACGAGAATGGCCACGCCCAGCACCACCATGGGCCATGGGTGCCGGGCGACGAAGCGCCCCCAGCGCTCGGCAAGGCCCGGTCCGGCGGCGGCCGCACCGGCCGCACGGTGCCTGCCGAAGATGCGCAGGGAGTTCAACCGGTGGCCCAGGAGCGACAGCACGGCCGGCATGAGGGTGACAGCCGAGAGCACCGCGGTGAGCACGGCGAGGCACGACGCGTAGCCCAGCGAACTGATGAGCGGTATCCCGGCCACGCCCAGCGCCAGCAGGGCGAAGATCAGCGTGGCGCCGGCAAACACGACGGCCATGCCCGCCGTGCCCACGGCGAGGGCCGCGGCCTCCTTCGGGTCCACGCCCTTCGCCATCTCCTCGCGGTGACGCGACACCACGAACAGGGCGTAGTCGATGCCCACGCCAAGGCCGATCATCGTGGCCAGGGTGGGTGCCACGCTGGGCACGGTGAGCACGTGGCCGAGCAGGCCGATCACCGCGAGCCCCAGCGCCAGCCCCAGGATGGCGCTGATGATGGGCATGAACATCGCGATGAGGCTGCCGAACGAGACCGCCAGGATGATGACGGCGGCGATCAGGCCGATGACGGTGCTGGCATCGGTATTCGGGTTGGACAGCGCCGCGCCGATGGTTCCGCCGGCCGCCACCGTGATTCCGGTGCCCTTCGTGGCGCGCTCGGCAGCCACCAGCACACGGCGCGCGTCGCGCTCGCTCAGGTCGGCCGAGGAGATGTCCATGAGCACCGGCGTGTAGGCAATTCGCTGGTCCTTGGACACCAGGTAGGCCGATGCATTGCCATAGGGGGACGTGGCGCTGTGCACGCCATCCACCTTCTTGATGGCCGCTACCGCGTCGGTGATGGCGGTCTTGTTGGCCGCGGTGTTCACGGTGGTTCCCGTGCGCACCTGGAACACGATGGGGCTGGTGCCGTTCTCGCTCGGCGGGAAGTCGGCGGCCAGCACGTTGATGGCGTCCTGGCTCTGGGTGCCGGGCAGGCTGGTGTCGTTGCTCGTCTGGGCCCCGAACACCGTGACCGCCCCGGTGAGACTGGCCACGATCACGAGCCACAGCAGCAGGCCCCACACCGGGTGGTGCGCGATCCAGCGGGCCGTGCGGTGGAGGAGGGTTGCCAGGGCGGCGGCTCGTGATTATCGGGGGCGGGGAGGGGGCCGGTGCTCTGCACCGGGACCCCGGCGGCGCATGCTAGCCCGGCGCAAGCCGGCGGTAGCCGCCCTTCCACCAGGCCAGCGGCTCGCCGTCGGCCGCCTCGGCCTGCAGCACGCGACCGATCAGTATCGAGTGATCCCCGCCCTCCAGCACCTCATGGCGCTCGCATGCCAGCCGGGCCAGTGCACCCGGCAGCAGCGGCGCACCCAGCGGGCCCTCCTGCACGTCGAGCCCGGCGAACCGGTCCTCCCGCGAGAAGGCGAAGGTGTTCGAGAGCTCCTCCTGCGCGGCACCGAGGATGTGCACCCCGAACGCCGGTGCCGCGGTGAGGTGATCGTGGTGGTACGACGCGCACCCGATGCACACCAGTACCAGCGGCGGATGCAGGGACAGCGACGAGAACGCCGATGCCGTGAGGCCCACGGGGCCGTCGGGCCCCTGCGCGGTGACAACCGTGATTCCGCTGGCCCACAGCCCCAGTGCGGCCTTGAACTGCTCCGGGTCGACCGCCGCGTGTCCTGGCTCATGATGATTGCCCACGCGCGGACTGTAATGCGGAACCCCCGGAACGTGGCAACCTTGTCGCATGCCCCTGCCCCCCGCACGGCGCCCGGTGCTCGCACTGGTGCTCATCACCGTGGCCACCGCGGTGCTCGCGTGGGTGGTGCTCGCGGCGTCCGGCTGCGTCCAGGCCGACCAGCGCCAGGACGCCCTCGCCCCCTTCTACACACCCCCCTCCCCGGTGCCCGCCGGTGCCCCCGGCTCCATCATCCGCACCGAGCCCCTGGGCATCGCCGTCGCAGGCGGGCGGGCGGTGCGCATGCTGTATCGGTCGCAGGACCTGCGCGGCCGTCCCACGGTGTCGAGCGGCATGGCCTTCATCCCGCGTGGCCCGGCTCCTGCCGGTGGGCGCCCGGTCGTCGCCTGGGCCCACGGCACCGTGGGCCTGGCGCCGCAGTGCGCGCCGTCGCGAATCGACGCCCCAACCGCCAACATCCCCTGGGTCGAGGAGATGCTCTCGCGCGGCTGGGTGGTGGCTGCCACCGACTACGCGGGGTTGGGCACGCCGGGCACCTCGGGATACCTCATCGCGGGCGACGAGGGGCGGGACGTCATCAACTCGGTGCGCGCCGCCGGAAGGCTGCCCGGCGCCGGGGCGTCGAACCGCTGGGTGTCATGGGGGCACTCCCAGGGCGGCCACGCGGCCCTGGCGGCAGGCGACCTGGCGCGCACGTACGCGCCCGACCTCGATCTGGTGGCCATCGCCGCCGCGGCACCCGCCGCCGATCTCCGGATGCTCCTTGCCCTTCAGTGGAACCAGTCGGCCGCGTGGGTGATCGGCGCTTACGTGGCGGGCACATGGCCGACGGTCTACCCGGAACTCGACCGCAACCGGCTGCTCACCGCCGACGGCCGGAACCACTGGCAGGGCATCCTCGACGAGTGCGTGACCGGCGGCGCCATCACGGCGACCGTTCGGCAGGATCTCCTCGGCCAGGACTTCTTCGTCCGCAATCCATGGGATGCCCCGTCGTGGCGCAGGCGGTTCATCCAGAACACGCCACGCCCCACGCCACGCGACGTGCCCCTGCTCATCGCCCAGAGCACCACCGACGACGTCGTGCTGCCACGCACCACCGCGTCGGTCGTACGGGAGTGGTGCGACGCAGGCGTGGGCATCGGCACCCTGTGGGTGAACGACGTCTCGCACATCACCACGGCCATCGTGGTGGGGCCGGCAGTGGTGCAGTGGATCGGCCAGCGACTAGCCGGGGAACCGGCGCCCGACGACTGCGGGGCGCCTACGCCGGTGCCCGCTCTCGCGGGCACCGGCTGACGCAAGGGGCCGCTACTCCTCGGAGGCGACCGTCTCCTCGATTGCCGCGCCCGGCTTGCCGGGGTTGATGATGAGCACGATTATCAGGGCGATCACTGGGAGGAACACGGCGAGCAGGCCGAAGCCGAGAACGCTCCTGTTCTTCCGCGCGGCGATGTTCATGGTGACGAAGATCAGCGCGATGTAGACGATGACCCAGAGGATGTATAGGAAGATCATGGGCGGCACTCTACCTGCGCGTCCGGATGGGATCGCTACCATGCCGTCACCGATCGCCCGCTGTGGGAGAGTCCGGCTTCGAGCCGGCGCCGAAGGAGCAACCGCCCCGGAATCTCTCAGGCACACGGACCGTGGTGGGCGCGGTAACGCTGGAGAGAGGGTGCATCAGCACCCCGCCGATGGGGAAAGCCCTTAGCACGGGGTGCATCTCTCAGGCAGACGGACAGCGGGGGCTCCAATCGCAG
>JBIIJJ010000233.1:0-2716 GCA_044233875.1 Miltoncostaeaceae bacterium
TTCCCGTCATGGGCTTCGTGGCGCTCGGGCTGGTGGCCATCGGGTCGTTCTCGGCCTTCTGGAGGCGCCGCCGCAGGAGGTAGCGCGCTGCCGGTACGCTGGGGCGCGCCAGCCCAGCACAAGGAGCCGCATGACACCGCCCGCACCGCCGTCCATCGACATCCTCGCCCTCGGCAACGCCATCGTCGATGTGCTGAGCCACGTGGACGACTCCGTGGTGGACGCCCTGCCGGTGAACAAGGGCGGCATGACGCTCATCGGCGCCGTCGAGGCCAGGGATCTCTACGGAGTGCTCGGCCCGGGCATCGAGTGCTCGGGTGGCTCGGCTGCCAACACCGTGGTGGGCGCCGCCATGCTGGGCGCGCGCACGGCCTTCGTGGGCCGGGTGAAGGACGACCAGCTGGGCACGGTGTTCACGCACGACATCCGCGCGGCCGGCGTGCGGTTCGACACCCCGCCTGCCACGGACGGCCCCGAGACCGCCGCCTGCCTGGTGATGGTCACGCCCGATGCCCACCGCACCATGTGCACGCACCTCGGCGCATCGATCGAGCTCGGCCCCGACGACGTCGACGAGGCCCTGGTGCGCGACAGCGCCGTGCTCTACCTCGAGGGCTACCTGTGGGATCCCCCGGGCGCGCGCGAGGCCATGCGCAAGGCAATCCGCATCGCACGTGACGAGGGCCGCGCCGTGGCGCTGTCGCTGTCGGACCCCTTCTGCGTCGATCGCCACCGCACCGACTTCCTCGACCTTGTCGACAACGACGTGGACATCGTGTTCGCCAACGAGCACGAGCTCACGTCGCTGTACGAGACCGACGACCTCGACAAGGCCTTCAACGAGGTGATGCCGCTGGTGAAGGTGGCCGCGTGCACGCGCGGGGAGCACGGCGCGGTGATCGTGGGCGATGGCGAGACCCACCTGATCCCTGCTGAGCCCGCCACCCGGGTGGTGGACACCACCGGCGCAGGCGACCTCTTCGCCGCGGGCTTCCTCGCCGGCTGGACCCAGGGGCGCAACCTGCACGACTGCGGGCGCATGGGGGCGGTAGCCGCCGCGGAGATCATCTCGCACGTGGGTGCCCGGCCCGAGGCCGATCTTCGCGCGCTGATCGCCGAAAGGGTGCCTGCGTAGTTCACAGGCTCGGCACACTCTGTGTGCTTTTCGACATATAGTTCTACCTAGTATCCAACCATGGAGATGGCGATGGCTCAGGTGGACACCGAAGACCTCGTGTCGGTTACCGAGATCGGCAGCCGGGGCGTCTCGCACTTCGTCACGCAGGCCGCAAGCGGGCGCGACATCGTGGTGCTTCGCAACAACAAGCCCGCGGCCATGCTCATCAGCGTGGAGCGCTACGAGCAGATGCAGCGGGCGCTCGACGACGCGGCCGATCTCGCACTTGGCACCGCACGCCTCGCACTCGCCGAGGGCGCAGAGCTCACGAGCCTCGATGACGTGCTTGCCGAGTTCGGCGTGACCCGTGAGGAACTGCTGGCCGGGGACGACACCTGACCGAGCGACCGTCGTCGCGAGTGCACCTCACGCCCGACGCGGTCGCCGACCTCCGTCGGCTGCGGAGATCCGGGCGCATGCGGGCGTTCCTCGCCGAGCTCACCCGTATCGAGGCCCATCCCCGGCGAGGGGCGTCCCTGTCGGGCAACTTGAGCGGGCTACGAAGTGCTCGGGTCGGCAATCGTCAGTGGCGCATCGTGTACGCCGAACAGGATGGCCGCGTGTTCGTGCTGGCCATCGGGTCGCGCTCCGATGCCGCTGTGTACGCGAGCGCCGCAAAGCGCCTTGCTGCATTGCGCTCCGATCATCCGGCCCAGGACCTCAGCTCGATTCTCGACGCCATCGCCGGACCGGAGCCCGACTCCCCGCCTCGGTAGCCCCCACCCCGGCGGCCGCCGGTACGCTGAAGCCAATGGACGCCGCCGTGCTCTTCGACGCCACGCCCTTGGACCGCGACCACGCGGCGCGGGGCATCGGCGCGGCCGTGCGCGGCATGGCGGAGGGCCTGGCGGGTCTGCCCAACGAGCAGCGGCCCGCGTTCCTCATTGCGGGCGACGGCGAGCAGGCCCCGCTCACGCCTGAGCGCTACTCGGTGCGCTGGCCCGGCTTCCGCGTGCGCCGCGTGCCCGATCCCTGGCCGCTGGCCACCGTGGAGCGCCACGTGCGCAAGCTGGCCCCGCGCCTGTTCCACGCCACCCAGCCCGACCTGCTGCCCTCGGGCGTGCCGAGCGTGGTCACGCTCTACGACCTCATCCCGGCCGCCTACCCCAAGCTGTTCCTGCACGGTGCGGGGCGAAAAGCGGAGTCAACGGCATATCGTCGATGGATGAAGCGGCTCCCTGAGGCACGACTGCTGCTCTGCATCTCGCAGGAGACCGCCGACGACGCCGTGGCGCTGGCCGGTGCCGATCCCGCCCGCGTGAGGGTCATCCCCCTTGCCGCGCCGCCGCCCGCCATACCCGCCGGCGAGGTTCCCGCCGACCCCTACATCCTCATGAGCGGCGGCCTCGAGCCCCACAAGAACCCCTGGCCGGTGGTGAGCGCGCTGGCCATGCTGCCCGAGCCACTCCGCCTGGTGATGACCGGCCCGTGGGGCGGCCGCCGGGTTCGCCTGCTGCGCGACTACGCCTTCCAGGTCGGCGTGCTCGACCGCATCGACATGCTGGGGCACGTGCCGGCATCCAGGCTTGCCGCGCTCCG
>JBIIJJ010000234.1:0-2705 GCA_044233875.1 Miltoncostaeaceae bacterium
CTGGGCCACGGCATGCACTTCACCCTCTCATCCGAGCGCCAGACGGCCCTCTCGTACCACACGGGCCTCGCCCTGGCGGAGGTGCCCTCCACCTTCGCCGAGATCATCGCCTTCGACCACCTGATGGCCACGGAGCAGGACGAGGCCACCCGCACCGCCCTGGTGTGCGAGCGCGTGGAGGGATCGTTCGCCACCGTCTTCCGCCAGACCGTGCTGGCACGGTACGAGCAGGACGCCTACCGCATGCGCGGGGAAGGCACCACGCTCACCGATGAGCGCCTCTCCGAGATCTGGGTGCGTCGCAACGCCGACTACTACGGCGACTCGGTCGAACTGCCCGAGGGCTACGGCCTGGGGTGGTCGTACATCCCCCACTTCATCTCCACGCGCTTCTACACCTACGCCTACGTGTTCGCGCACCTGGTGACCCTGGCGCTCTACGCGCGCTACCGCGAGGACGGCGACGCCTTCGTGGGTCGCTACCTCGACTTCCTCGCCGCAGGCGGATCCGCCGCGCCGGCCGACCTGCTCAGGCCGCTGGGCGTGGACCTCGCCGACCCGGGCTGCTGGGACCCCGGATTCCGCGAGATGGAGCGCATGGTGGAACGGGCCGAGGAGATGACCTCCGCCGCCTAGGGGCCGCCCCCGCTAGCGGCGCACGATCTCGTAGTTGCGCATGAGCGCCAGCACGAGCGCCCCGCCCGCGCTGGCCGCGTAGATGATGGCCAGGCCGGCGATGACGCGGCCCGGTGCGATGTCGCCGTCGCTCAGGATCAGCGCCCAGACCAGAGCCACCAGCACGGCGCCGGGGATCACGCTGAAGACCGCCAGCCGGCGTGCCATCCGTGCCGCCGCACCCTTGGTCATGCGAAGCACCACGATCGTCACGGCCGCGACGATCACCAGCACGAACAACATGCCCGTGAGCCGGCCGACCCAGCCCGGGGGCTCGTCGCCCCAGATGATGATCCACATGCCGATGGCATCGAGCGCAATGGCAACGGCCATGCCCACCCTCACCGCCACAGCCGGCGCGAGCGCGGCCGGCACGGCAACCAGGACCGCCGCCCCGAGCACCAGGATCGTGAGCAGAACACGCACCACGGACTCCGAGGCACCGAAGAACACGATGCCGAGGCCGAGCGCAGCGGCCACGGCGAGCATTCCCGCCAGCACCCGCAGGAGAACCCCGACCACCCCGGGTGACCGCGGGCGCGGGCCTTCGGGTGCCTCCGCCGTGACGCGATTCGAATCCATGCCCCAACTGTATGGGGGCGGGAAACGTTCCGGGCGATTCCGTGGGCATGCGCTGCGCCTACGGGCGCACCCAAATCACCAGATGGTGGGAACGGGCCCCACACGACAACGGGCGCCCCGAGGGCGCCCGTTGTGAAAACCGCGTGCGTCGGAGCGGGCTTAGCCCTTGGACGACTTCTTCGACGCCTTGAGCGGGTTCAGGGCCTTCTGCACCTGCTCCGGCAGTTCGGTGGAGTGGTAGACCGGTCGGCCGCACTCGGCATTCGCCGAGATGGGCGCATGGCACGTGGAGGGCGGGTCGCTCCAGATGGAGAGCGTGCGGTGGCCGCGCTCGCACAGGTACAGGGTGGCCAGGCCCTCCTTGGCGCGCGGGCCCTTGGCGGCGGCGTCCTCGACCTCGTACTCCTCGGCCGGGGTGCCCTCCTCGACGATCTCCTCCTCGACCACGACCTCCTCCACCTCCGCCACGGGCTCAGCAGCCTCCTCGGCGGGGGCGTCGTCGGCGGGCGCCTCCTCGGTGGCCACGGCGGCCTCGGCCTCGGGGGCCTCGTCCACGGCCTCGGGGGCCTCCTGCTCGGTCGTCTCGTCGCTCATCTGGAAGATCTCCACTCGGGGTCGAACGGCCGGGGACTATAGCGCCCTCGCGGCCGATTACGCTGCCCGGCCGTGCACCCCGATGACCCGAGGACGATCTGGGAGGACGTTCCCGCCGGTGACCTGACCCTGCGCGTCAGGCGTCCGCCGAGCGCGGAGGACCTCATCGACGAGGAGGAGTTCGCCGATGACGAGCGCCTGCCGTACTGGGCAGAGGTATGGCCCAGCGGCCGCGTGCTCTGCGGCGTGATGGCCGGCATGGACCTGACCGGGTGCAGCGTGATCGAGTTGGGGGCCGGGATCGGCACCGGCGCGATGGTGGCCGCCATGCGTGGAGCCGCCGCCCTCAGCACCGACTGGTACCCCGCCGCCGTGGAGTTCAGCCGTTGGAACGCCCGCAACCTGGGCCTGCGCATGGACGCCGAGGTGATGGACTGGCGCGACCCGCCGCAGACGGTCACCGACCGTGCGCCCTTCGACCTCGTGATCGGTGCGGACATCCTCTACGAAGCGCGCAACGGCGTGGCGCTCGGGTCGCTGATACCTGCGCTGAGCGGCCCGTCGACCGAGGTGATCATCGCCGACCCACGGCGCCCCGACGCCCGGCCGTTCGTGGACGCCATGCAGCGCGCCGGCTGGTCATGCGAGCGGGAGGACCTGCCCGTGCCGGGACGCATCGACGAGACCGGGCCCATCGTGCACGTGCACCGATTCCGGCCACCGCCCACCAAACACAACGAGCCGGTCGTCCTCTAGACTCCCGGCTCGCCGATCCTCGGTAGCTCAATGGTAGAGCATCCGGCTGTTAACCGGAGGGTTGTAGGTTCGAGTCCTACCCGAGGAGTTCCCTGCTC
>JBIIJJ010000037.1:0-11010 GCA_044233875.1 Miltoncostaeaceae bacterium
GTGGGGGTTCGAGTCCCCCCTCGCCCATCGGGAGCTTCCGCACAGTGGACGTAGACGAGACCGGCAGGGACTACGGGTACGACGACCAGCCCACTGGCGTCTCCGGCCCCCTGCCTCCGGCGGAGGGCCCAAATCCCCGTGAGCGCAGCAGTTCGCGCTCGTCCGGTGGCTCAGGCGGCTCCGGGGGGCGTCGCCGCGGTGGCGGTGGCAGCGGTGGTCGCGGGCGCGGTGGTTCCGGCGGACGCGGCGGCGGCGGGCGCTCGCGCTCGTCCGGATCCGGCGGGTCGCGAAAGGGCTCCGGCGGCACCATGCAGACCCCGGCGGCGCGCATCGCCATGGCCGTGGTGGGCGCCATCGTGCTCATCGTGGTGCTCGTGCTCATCGTGCGCGGATGCCAGCGCAGCCAGCTCGAGGACTCCTACTCGTCGTACATGGGCGACGTGACCACCATCGCCACGGCATCGGGCAAGCAGGGCGACGCCCTCCAGGAGACCCTGCAGAACACGAGCGGCGCCACCGCGCCTGCGCTGCAGGTGCAGGTGCGCGAGCTCGCAAGCAAGGCCGAGGGCCTCGTGGGGCAGGCCGAGGCGCTGTCGGCGCCCGGCTCCCTCACCGCTCCCAACCAGAGCCTCGTCACGGCCCTGCAGTACCGCGTGACCGGCCTCAAGGCGCTTGCCGACTCCCTGCCGTCGGTCATCGACTCGCAGAACCGTGCGTTCTCGTCGGCCACGCTGGCGAGCGCCATGCAGAGGTTCCTCGCGAGCGACGTGATCTACCAGGACTCCTTCGTGGGCCCGTCCAAGCGCGTGCTGGCCGATGAGGGCATCACGGGCGTGCAGGTGCCCGACCGCCAGTTCTTCCTGTCGGGCGTGCGCGCCGACCAGGCATCGCCCACCGGCGCCGGCCAGCTCATTCCCGCGCTCCAGCGCACCGGCACCGCGGACGACCCCACGAGCACCACGGGCGCGCTGCGCGGCACCGGTATCGCGTCGGTGCAGGCGCTTCCGCAGGGCGTTGAACTGCAGGCGGGGACCGACACCGAGATCCAGGCCTCCGACAAGCTCGAGTGGCAGGTGACGGTGGAGAACGCCGGCGAGTCGGTGGAGACCAACGTGGTGGTTCGCGCCACCTTCGCCAGCGACGCATCCCCCAACGATGCCCAGACGGTGGAGAAGGAGATCGCCACCATCGAGCCCGGCGAGCAGCAGTCGGTGACCCTGCCGGGGCCCAAGAGCCCCACGTTCGGCGAGGCGTCGGTGCTGAAGATCGAGGTCGTGCCGGTGCCGGGCGAGGAGAAGACCGACAACAACCGGGCCGAATACCCCGTCAAGATCGTCTTCTAGGGACGGCCGCGTGAGCGGGACCATCGGATACCTGGGCCCGCAGGGCACCTTCTCGGAAGAGGCGCTCATCGCGTGGATCGGTGCCGACCAGGCGTCCCGCGAGCGTGCCTACCCCAGCATCGAGGGCTGCTTCGAGGGCGTGGCCTCGGGCGAGGTGCGCGAGGCCCTGGTGCCCATCGAGAACGCCATCGAGGGCGGCGTGAGCCAGACCCTCGACCAGCTCATCGCCGGGGAGGGCCGCATCGTCATCCGCGGCGAGGTGATCCACCCGATCCACCACCACCTCATCGGCGCCCCCGGGGAGTCGCTCGACAGCGTGACCCGCGTGGTGAGCCACCCGCAGGCCACCGCGCAGTGCGGGCGCTGGTTGCGCTCGCGCCTTCCGGGCGTGCCCGTGGACCCCGCGCTCTCCACGGCCGACGCCGTGCGCGCCGCCGCGGTTGCCGACGACGGCATCGCGGCGGTGGGCAACCGCAGGGCCGCGCAGATCTACGGCGGCGAGATCCTCGCCGAGGACATCATGGACGCCGCCGACAACCGCACGCGCTTCGCCATCATCGGCACGGAGGAGTGCGCGGCGGACGAGCCCGGCGCGTACACCACGTCGATCATCTGCGGCATCGCCACCGACCGCCCGGGCGCCCTGCTGTCGATCCTGCAGGAGTTCGCCCTTCGGGCGATCAACCTGACGCGGCTCGAGAGCCGGCCCGCGCGCACCGGCCTGGGCCGCTACGTGTTCTTCATCGACGCCGAGGGCAATCGGCACCGCGACCTCCCGCTGCAGGCGGCGCTCACGGCCATCGAGGAGGGCGGCATCGCCCACGTGACCTCGCTCGGGTGTTACCCCACGGCAACGGAACCCGTGTAACGACGGCGCGCGCGGCTATATTCCCCGCCGGAAGGGGGTGGTTCCGCAGCACGTCCTTGTCCTCAACGCGTCGTACGAGCCCATCAACGTGTGCTCGATGAGGCGCGCCCTCGTGCTGTTGCTCAAGGAGAAGGCGGAGATCCTCGAGCATGGACCACGCGCGATCCGGGGCGTGGCGCGTGAGTTTCCCGCCCCGCACGTGATCCGGCTGGTGTACCGGGTCAAGGTGCCCCGCTACGAGGCCCGCCGCATGAGCCGACGTGCGCTGTTCGCCCGGGATGGCTACGAGTGCCAGTACTGCGGCAGCCGCTCCAAGCTCACCGTCGACCACGTGGTGCCGCGAAGCCGCGGGGGTGACTCATCGTGGATCAACGTGGTCACCTCGTGCGCCCCGTGCAATGCGCGCAAGGGCGACTCCCTCTGCCACGAGATCGAGATGTACCCGCGGTGCCAGCCCAGGCCGCCCCGGCCTGATGTCTTCATCGATGTGGCCACCCCACGGCGCCCCGAGGCCTGGTCGCCGTACCTGGCCGCGGCCTGAGCGCACCCCGCCTGCCGCAGCTCGCCGCCCGCGACCTGGCGGGTGGCGAGCACCTGCTGCCCGACGACCTGCCGGCCGACCCCTGCGTGGTGGTGCTGGCCTTCCGCCGCCGTCACCAGCGCGACGTCGATGCATGGGTGGTCGCTCTGCCTGCGGGCACGCCGGTGGTGGAGGTTCCCGTGCTGGGCCGCAGGTGGCGGCGCGTGGGCGGCTGGATCGAGGGCGGCATGGCAGGCGGCACGCCGCCGGAGGCCCGCGCGCGGGTGTGGTGCGCCTACACGAGGGTTGGCGAGGTGCTGGCGGCGCTCGGCCAGCGCGGTACCGGCTCGATCGCCGTGGTGGTTGCACGCCCCGACGGTGCGGTGCTGGCGCTGGCGCGGGGTGCCCCTGGCCCCGCGGCCGTGGGGTCAATCACCGGCGCGATGCGCGGCTGAGGTGGCCAACCCGCACCGGCGTGTGCCGGTGCGGGTTGGCTGCCCCGGCTACGGCAGGCGTGCCGAGAACGACAGGCTCGAGCGGTTGGCGCCGCTCTGCAGCGGCTGCCCGATCGCCTGCACCGTGAGGTTGACCGCCACGTTGCTCGTGGGTGCCCCCGGCAGGTACTTCTGGATGCAGCCCTTGATGTCCGCCGTGAAGGCCACCGTGCGCGGGGTCGTGGCCGGCGCATCGGTGGTGGTGGTGTCCGTCACCGGAGTGAGCACCGCCCAGGGGTCCTGAGGGTCGTTCGACGGTGCACGCGGGGCGAGGCCGCTCGTGGGCGTCACCGCGCAGCCGGCCTCCTGATTGGGCCGCTGCTGGCTGCTCCCGCCCTGTGAGCTGCCGGGGGCCGGCAGCTGCGTGAGCGAGTCGAGGGTGATGCCGTACGACAGCCCGCCCACGGTGTAGAACTGCTCCGCCTCGCCCGGCAGCCCGAACCGCTGCGGCGGCACGAGCGTGAGGCCGATGCTCCCGGCCGTGCCCAGGTCGAAGCCATTGCTGTCGTTGGTGCCGGCTCCGTTGGCCGGGTACGGGTAGCTGAGCGACTGCGTGCTGCCGTTGGCGGTCACCTGCTGGATGGCCGGGGTGGTCACGAAGTACGGGCTGATGCCGATGGGCTTCGTGTTCACCGGTCCACCCGGCGAGGTGCGGTAGTTGAGGTTGATCACCGAGTCGGCGTTCACCTGGGCCAGCGTGTCGGTGCTGTTGGGCCTGATGAAGGCCGTCCAGATGTTGCTGGCCACCGAGCCGCCCTGCTGCTGCGACTTCACGAAGCCGAAGGGCGGGTAGCCCGCGGGCTGCGGCTGGCATGCCTGGCCGCGTGCACCGCATGTCGAGCCCGTGAAGGCGCTCCAGTTGACCGACCCGAACTGCGGCACCGACGGCAGGATCTGCGGGAACTCGCTGAAGCCCGAGATCGTGGCCTGTGACGTGCCCTGCACGCACCATGGCGCGGAGGTGCCGCAGGTGACCCACACGGCATCCAGGGCCGGGCTGGGGTCCTGCCCCGTGATGCTGCGCTCCTGGTAGTAGAAGGTGAGGTTGAGGCCTGTGGGGGACGTGGCGCTCGTGCTGCCCAGGAATGCGTTGATGGTGTCGCGCGTGGCGCCGGTGTTGTAGTTGAGCGTCTCGGTTATGCGCGGGGCCACGCTGCTGTAGGTGAGCAGCTTGGCCGTGGTCTGCACGGATACCCCGTCGGTGAAGTCGATCGTCAGGTTGCCGTTGTCGTCGACGTCAAGGCTGTTGGGCACGCCGTCGCGGTCGCAGTCGCCGCCCACCGCGCCGCCGCATGGGTCGTTCGGGTTCGACCCCTGCTGGCCTCCGCCGCCCTGTCCACCACCGCCCTGCTGACCGCCCTGCGTCTCGCGCGCCATCTCCTTCGAGGAGTTCGCCGCCTTCACCAGGCCCAGCCTGCCGGCCCCGAGCGGCTTGCCGGTCTTCGAGTTCACCTTCACGGATCCGGCGGTGGCGTAGCCGGAGCCCTTGGCGAGGCCGGACGCCAGTGCGAACCCGCTCTTCCTGCTGATGGTGCCGAGAGCCGTGGTCCTGGTGGTGATGCGCACGTAGCCCGTGGAGCCCTTGCGGGCCAGCACGACCGGACCGAAATAGTCGCCCGTGCCGGTGAGGAGGTGCAGCGTGGCGTTCCGTGCCCTGCTGCCCGGCACCTTGAGACTGAACTTCCCGTTGCCCTTGATCTTCGCGGTGGTGGCGCTGCCGTTCAGGCCGATCGCGCTGATCGACATGCCCTTGCCGCCCTTGACGGTGCCGGTGACCGTTGCGCCCTGGGCGATGAGGGGCACCGTGAGGGAGGCCGCCACCGCGGCGGCCGCAAGCCCGAGGTTCTTCATGGGAGGCTCCTGTTGGTGTTGAAACCCGGAGTAGGAGCCCTAATGACATCCCCTGGCGGCGGGATGCGCAACTGCCGGTGTAAGGCCTCGTTACACTCACCGCAGTCGTTTCATCCTCCCAGGAGCACCCATGAGCGCACCTCGCCCCCGCATCATCATCGCCGGCCTCGTCACGCTCGGCATCGCCGGCGTCGCCGCGGGCACGGCCGCCACCGGCCTGCCGATGCCGCAGGGCGCCTGGGGTGCCCCCGCCAACGTCACGCCATCGGGCGTGCCGTCTGACGACCCGTGGGTGGCCGCGTCGCCGTCGAGCGCCGTCACCTATGTGTGGGAGGGGTGGGACGGGCGCACGTGGCAGATCCGCTCGCGCATGCGCGGGCCGAACGGCGGTTTCACGCCTGTGGTCAACCTGTCGGCGCGGGGTGCCAACCACGAGGACCCGCGCGTCGCGATCGGCGCCAACGGCCGCACCGCGGTGGCGTGGAAGAACATGCGCACGTGGAACCGCACGCTGCAGGTGCGTATCAAGGGTGCCGGATCCCGGAGCTTCGGGGCGGTCCGCACGCTGTCGAACCCGCATGGCGACGCCACCGAGAACCGCATCGCCATCGCGCCGAATGGCGCGATCGTGGTGGTGTGGGCGCAGGGGCAGGCCGGTAACCGCCGTATCCAGGCGCGCATCATGGCGCCCGGCGCGGGGCGCTTCGGCCGCACCGTGAACCTGTCGGCGGGCGGCACCGACGCCATCGACCCGTCCATCGCGATCTCCGGCGACAACACCATCACGGTGGTGTGGGAGCGCCCGACCCGCGACGGGCGATCGTTCATCATCCAGTCGCGCACGCGGTCTGCCGCCGGGGCGTGGGGGCCGGTGCAGGCCCTGTCGCTGCCGGGTGCCCAGTCGAACGATGCCGTGGTGGTGGCATCGCCATCCGGTGAGGTCACCGCCGTCTGGGAGCGCGCGGTCGACGCCACTGACGAGAACCCCACGGCGCCGTCGTCGGGGCTGATCCAGGGTCGCACGCGCGCCGCTGGGTCCACCACCTGGGGGCCCATCGTCAACCTCTCGCGCCGCGGCACCCACGCCAGTGATCCCGCCCTCGCCGTGGCGCCCGACGGCACCGTGACCGCCGTGTGGGAGTGGGCATCCGATGCCGCCGCCCAGCGGAAGGTGGCGCAGTCGCGCACCCGTTCCGCAGGCGCGGCGTGGGGGTCGCTGCAGGTGCTCTCGGCCCGCGGCCAGGACGTGGACGACCCCAAGGTGGTCACCGCGGCCGACGGCACGAGCACCGTCACGTTCAAGCGGTCGTACCGCACCAGCGTGCGCGTGCAGTCGCGCACCCGCCCCGCCGGTTCCACCGCGTGGGGTGCGGCGCGCTGGGTGTCGGGAGCGCGCGGCGAGGCCGACCAGCCCAACACGACCGTCGCCCCCAACGGGGCGGTGACCGTGGTGTGGAAGCTGTCGAGCCCCATCCGCGTGGTGCCCGAGCAGGACTTCTTCCTGCAGAGCGCCACCACCGCGACGCTGGTCAGGTAGCTAGGCGCGCAGCGCTCTCAGCGCGTTGAGGATGACGATGACGTCGATGCCCTCCTGAAGAAGGGCGCCCGCCACGGGCGGCAGGTAGCCGAACGCGGCGAAGCCCATCGCCACGAAGCTCATGAGCATGCCCGCCACCACGCTCTGGCGGGCGATGGCAGATGCGCGGCGGCTGGTGGCGATGGCGTCGGCAACGCCGTCCACGCGGTCCACCATCACCACGGCGTCGGCGGTTTCCGATGCCACGGTGGCCCCCGGCGCGCTCATGGCCACGCCCACGTCGGCCATGGCGAGGGCGGGAGCGTCGTTGATGCCGTCGCCCACCATGGCCACGCGGTGCCGGCCCTCGCCCTCGCGCATCGCGGTGACCACCGCCACCTTGTCCTCGGGGCTGCACTCGGCATGCACCACGTCGATTCCGAGGTCGGCGGCCACGGCCTCGGCCACGTCGCGGCGGTCGCCCGTGGCCATGGCCACCTCGGTCACGCCCACCTGGTGCAGGTGCTCCACCATCGCCCGCGCGTCGGGGCGGATGGGGTCCTCCAGCATGATGAGTCCGGCCGGCCGGTGGTCCACCCCCACCAGCACGAGGCTGGTGCCGTTGCCGTGGGCGGCCGTGCGCTGGTCGAGCAGCGAGGTGGGGTCGATGCCGCACGACCTCAGCCAGTCGGCCGAGCCCACGGTCACCACATGGCCGTCGATGGTGCCCTCGATCCCCTGGCCGTGCTCCTGGTGCACATCCGTGGGCAATTCGAGCGGGAGATCGTCGCGATGGGCGGCCGACACCAGCGCGCCTGCCACCACGTGCGCTGAGTGCTGCTCGAGCGAGGCGGCGAGGCGCAGCACGTCGCGGGGCTCTGCGCCTCCGGTGACGGCGATGCGCTGTATGCCGGGCTGGCCCACCGTGAGCGTGCCGGTCTTGTCGAGCAGCACGGCGGTGGTGCGCGCCAGTTGCTCCACCACCACGCCGCCCTTCAGCACCACTCCCTTGCGGGCCGCGCGCGACACGCCCGACACCAGCGCGATGGGCGCGGCCAGGATGAGCGGGCAGGGGGTGGCCACCACCAGCACGGCGAGTGCGCGCACGGGGTCGCCGCTGGCGATCCACGCGGCGCCTGCCGCCACCAGGGTCACCGGCAGCAGCAGCATCGCGTAGCGATCGGCCATGCGCTCGAAGGGCGCACGCTGGCTCTCGGCCTCGGCTACCAGCCGCACGATGGCCGCGTAGGCGCTCTCGGCTGCCGGGCGGGTGGCCACCAGTCGGAAGGCCTCGGCGGCGTTGGCCACGCCGCTCCTCACGGAGTCGCCCGGCATGCGCTCCACCGGCATGGGCTCGCCGGTGAGGGCCGATTCATCGAGCAGGGCGGGCACGTCGACGATGCGGCCATCCACCGGCACGATCTCCCCGGCGCGCACCAGCAGCACATCACCGGGAAGCACATCCTCGGCCGGCACGCGCTCGAGCTCGCCGTCGGGCGACTGGCGCATGGCCCACTTGGGAGCCCGTGCCACCAGCGATTCCAGGTCGTGGCGCGCGCGCCTGCCGGCGGCGGCCTCCAGCGCATTGCCGCCCGCGAGCATCAGGGCCACCACGGCTCCCGCGAGGAACTCCTGCAGGGCGAGGGCGCCGGCCATGGCCACGAGCGCGATGGCGTCCACGCCCAGGTCGCGGTGCAGCAGCGAGCGGATGACCGACCACGTGAGGGGCAGCAGCAGCCCGGCGGTCACCAGGCCCCACACCACGTTGGCGGCCGTGTGCTGGTCGAGCGCGGCCAGCACGACGCCGGTGAGCACGCCCACCAGTGCCGCCGCGGCGATGATCACATCGGGCTCGCGGGCCCACAGCACCACCCGGGAGGTCCAGTTGCGGGTCACCTGGTCAGGTTAGGCGCATGGCCGCGGCAGGCGACCGGCGGGTCACCCTATTCGTATGGGGGTTTCCCCGCAGCGGCGCAGGGATGTTGCGTTTCGCCCGGAATAGGCAGGTCACCCTTACATCACAAGGAGTGTGTGTTCGTGTCAACGAACGTGCGTCATCCCGCAGCGGCAGGCTGGGTCGTATTCGCCGCCTTCATGCTGCTCATCATCGGTGCTTTCGACATCATCCAGGGCCTTGTCGCGCTCATCAAGCGCGAGGTCTACGTGGTGGGTGATACCGGTCTCATCATCACCAACAACTTCAATGCATGGGGTTGGGGCCTGCTCATCTGGGGCATCATCCTGCTCCTCGCCGGTCTCTCGCTGTTCGCGGGCGGTGGCTTCGGCCGCTGGTTCTCGATCATCGTCGTGACCATCAACCTGATCGGCCAGTTCGCCTGGTTCCCGGCCTACCCGCTGTGGAGCCTCATCGCGATCCTGCTGTCGGCAGCCGTCCTCTGGGCGCTCACCGCCGGCTGGCGCGACGCGCGCGAGGAACTGCAGCCGTAGTGCAGTGCATGCCCCGGGGGGTTTCCCCCCGGGGCATCGCTTAACCTCGTGGCAGTCCCTCCGGAAGGTTCCCGCTGAGCCTCGACCTCATCGTCATCGGTCTTGCGATCGCCCTCGATCCGCTGCCGTTGATCCCGTTCATCCTCCTCCTCACCTCGCGGCGGGGGACGGCCAAGGCCATCGCGTTCCTCTTCGGCTGGTTCGCGTGCCTCAGCCTCATCACGCTGGGCACCCTGTTGGTGACCGGCGGCGAGCCGCCCTCGAGCGGGTCGGTACCCAGCGACACCGCGCTGTGGGTGCGCATCGTCATCGGCGCGGGCCTGCTGGCCTTCGGGCTCTACCGCCGCCAGCGCATCGGCAGGCCTCCGCGCAAGCCGAAGAAGGAACCCGGCTGGCAGAAGAGCATCGACAACATGTCGTTGTGGTTCGCCGCGCTGCTCGCGCCCATCACCCAGCCATGGGGCCTGATGGCGGCGGGCGTGACATCGGTGATGCAGGCCGATGTGTCGTCGGCGGCGTCGGTGGTGATGCTGGTGGTCTTCGTGGTGCTGGCCAGCAGCACGTACCTCGGCCTGGTCATCTTCTCGCTCATCCGAAAGGACAAGGCACACGCCGCCGCGCTGTGGCTGCGCACCTGGATCGAGTCGCACCTGCAGCAGGCCCTGGCATATGGGTCGCTGCTCGTGGGCCTGTTCCTGATCGGCTCGGGCGCGTACCAGCTCCTCACCTAGTCGTGGGGGTGGGCCGGTGGGGTTTCCCGCATGCGGGCCTGCGGGCGCGTCGCGCGTGCGCCTAGAGTGGAGACCGATCCCTTCCCTAGGAGGCCCCATGGCGCCTGAACTCGATCTCGGACCCGTCGACTACTTCCTGGTCGGGTTCCCACCCGGAGCACCGCTCGATGGCGGCGCGCTGGTGCAGATGGCAGGCCTCGTGCAGGCCGGCATCATCGACATCCTCGATGCGCTGGTCATCCGCAAGGAGGAGGACGGCACGATCTCGGGGCTCGACCTCGAGGAGTCCGCCGACTCGGCGGCCGTGGTGGCGTTCTCGGGCCTGCGCACCGGCCTCATCGCCGATGAGGACATGCAGTTGGCCGCCGAGGAGATGGAGCCGGGTTCGGTGGCCGCCTTCGTGCTGTACGAGAACACCTGGGCCCGCGGGTTCGTGACTGCCGTGCACCAGCGCGGCGGAGTGTTCCTGGGAAGCGGCCGTATCGGGATGGACGACCTCCTCGCTGCCATCGAGGCAGCGGGCGACGACTGAGGAGCTGAGAGATGCCAGGACTTATCAGGGCAGTGGGCCGCACCGCGGTCGTCGCCGGTACCGCCACGGCGGTGAGCGGCAACGTGCGCAGGCGGCAGGAGCAGAAGTACGCCGATCAGGACGCCGCCGCTGCGGCGCCCCCGCCCCCGGCAGCAGCACCCGCCGGTGGTGACCTGGTCGGCAAGCTCACGCAGCTGGCCGAGCTGAACGCATCGGGCACGCTCACCGACGAGCAGTTCGCCGCGGCAGCCCGCAAGGAGCTGCTGGGCCAGTAGCACCCTGCGTCAGGCCGGCGGTGCCGGGGGCAGCCTCAGCTGCGCCCCCGGCACCAGCCGGGTGACGCTCACGCCCAGCAGGCGAACCGGTGGCGGCCGGTCGGTGAGGGCCCGCTCGAGCGCCCTCCCCGCGAGGCGGATGATCTCGTCCTCGTCGTCCGTGGCCATCTCGGCCGACGCCGCCCTCGACTGGATGCTGAAGTCGGGGTACCGCAGCTTCACCGTCACGGTGCCCGCGCCGCGGCCGTCGCGCCGCAGCCGTTCCGTCACCAGCGACGCCAGGCGCGCCGCGTGGTCGGCGAGCACCCCCGGGTCGTCGATGTCGTGGGGGAAGGTGCGCTCGTGGCCGATGGACACCGGCGCGCTCGACGATGCGTCCACCTCGCGCTCGTCGATTCCCCGTGCCCGCTCGCGCAGTTCGCGGCCGTGCCC
>JBIIJJ010000236.1:0-2697 GCA_044233875.1 Miltoncostaeaceae bacterium
CACGCACCGCTCGCCCTTGGCCAGGTCGAGGTGCCACGCGTGCAGGCGCTTCCTGGCCTTCACGATCGATCGCTCCACCTTGCGATCGGTGTAGCCGGTCATCGTGCCGATCTCCGCGCGGCTCACCCCGGCAGTGCGAAGCAGCAGGCACACCCGCTCGGCCTCGGTGAGGGAGGTCATGGCGTCCTGCAGGGTGCGGTAGCGGTCGCGCCACTCGGCCACGGCAGAGGGCTCTCGTGCCTCGCTGCCGCGCTGGTCGACCGCCGTCACGATGTCGTCGCCGGCGGGGGTCTCGCGGCCGCGGCGCCGGGCGAGCGTGGTGGCCTCGTTGCGGATGACCACGTGAAGCCATGCGAGGAACTCCTCGGGAGGACCGACGGGCCCCTTGGTGAGCGCCACCTCCATGCCGCGCTGGTAGGCGTCTTCGGCGTCCTCCAGCGAGGGGGCAAAGCGCGCGGCGTACCTGAGCAGGCCCGGTGCGCCGGCCATTGCGGCCAGGCACAGGCGCCTGCGGGCATCGGCGTCGGTCTCTCCGGTGACGGGAGAGCCGAGGCGGGGTGGGGTGTCGGGTCCGGCGTCCATCAGGGGGTCATCTGGGGGGTGGCGATTGTGGCGGCATGGTCAGTCCTGTGCAACGGATATTGCGGCTGGAGGTTCCAGCAGCACGTGTTGCACCAACGCCGGGGCCCGCCGTTTGCTCCCCCCTGAACGGTTAAGTGCCTGGCACCTAACCGTTGCCGGCACGCTCGTAGCGGGAAAAAGCGCCGCTAGGGTTCCGGGTGGTGACTGTCACGGGCCCCCACATCCGCAGCGAGACCCGCCGCATCGTGATGGGCGAGGTGGACGTGAGCCAGATCCACTTCACCATGGCCTACGCCTGGATGGACCGGGGCCTCACCGAGTGGCTCGCCGACGTGGGCTGGCCGTTCACGCGGCTGCTGGAGGAGGGCGTGGGCATTCCCATCGTGGACAGCCGTTGCCGGTTCATCCAGCGCATGCTGCTCGACGACATGATCACCATCGAGACGTCGGTGGGCGGCATCGGCACCACGTCGTTCCGCAGCCGCCACCGGTTCCTGCGCGGCGATGAGCTCTGCGCCGAGGGCGAGCTCACGCACGTGTGCATCGAGCGGGGGCAGCGCACGCCGGTGCCGGTGCCCGGGTGGATCAGGGCGGCGGCCACCCCCGACTGAGGTAGCCGCCGCCCCTCCCGGGGACGATTGGCTAGTCGTCGATCTCGGCGTTCACCACCTTGCCGGTGGGCGACACCTCGACCTCCCAGGTGGCGCCGTTCGACGCCCGCACCTCGACCTCCCAGGCCACGCCGGGGTCGTCCTCACGCTCGACGCCCACGAGGCTGCTGCCCTGGCCCACGTGGGCAAGGGCCACGGCCACGGCACGCGCCGATCCCACTGAGCCCGACGGCAGCGGCGCGGCGCGATCGTCGTCATCGTCATCGTCGACCTCCGTGCGCATCACGGAGCCGCCGGCGCCCACGTACACCTCCACGGTCGCGCCATCCGCGCGGCGTACCGTCACCTCCCATGCAGCGCCGTCGTCGTCCTCGCGTTCCACGCTGACGAGGGTGCTGCCGGCGCCCACGGCGCGCAGTGCGGCCTTCACGGCGTCGTCGGCAGAGCGAGCGCCCGCCGACGTGCTGCTCGAGGAGCTCCGGCTGCTTTCGTTCTGCACGGTGGTGCGGCGGTTGACCGTGATGCAGCCGTCGGAGTCGCACGCACGCACGCGAACGAGGAGCGGCGTGCCGACGGCCTGCTTCACGCCCTTGAGCGTGGCCGTTGCCGTGATGGGGGCGCCCGGCTTCGTGACGCCCTGCCAGTCGTCGAGGCCGATGACCGCGGGCACGCGCAGGTTGGCGCGACGGGCCTCACCCTCGCGGTTCACGCGCACCACGCTGGAGGTGACCGCGATGCGCGGGCGAGAGGAGTCGGTTCCGCGCTCGCTGCCGACCTCCACCTCGAGGGCCTGACCGGCCGTCTTGTTCACCTGCACGTCGTTGATGACCGGTGCGGCGGCGGCACTGCCGGCCAGGCCGAGCCCGGCAAGTGCGGCGGCGCCGGTGGCGATGAGAATGCGATGCGTCATCTGGTGCCCTTTCGTCGATTCGAATTGGGCGCCAGCGTAAGGAGGTGCCGGTTCAGGGCATTCCACGCTTGGGTAAGGAATTCGTAAGTGCCCCGTGCGTTAATCGGCACACCCGGGTGTGGATGCGAAACAGGGGTTGGGCGAATGCTGGCGGCGTTGCCAACCGCCACCCCGGAGAGCCCGATGAGCGCCCTGAAGAACGTTCCCGTCCACGCCTGGATCGTCCCGGGCTCGCTCGCCGTAGCCGAGCGTCCCGGCGGAGGGGGCAGGAGCCAGCGGGTGGCGCGCCGGCATCGCGAGCTCGCGTGGTGGCAGGAGCAGGGGGTGCGCACGATCGTGTCGACCATGCGCAGCAGGCACTCGCTGGTGGAGTACGCGCGGCATGGGTTTGGCACGCGGTGGTTCCCGCTGAAGGACCTCGTTCAGGGGCGCGCAGAGCTGCCCCGCATGGCGGATGAGGTGGCGGCGCTCATTGCCCGCGAGCCCGGGGCGGTGCTGGTGCACTGCGACCGGGTGAGCGAGTGGCTCGCGGCCGTCGATGCGTCGCTTCGGCTGAGGCTCGCGCTGGCGGACGACGCCGTGGTGGCCCTGGAG
>JBIIJJ010000235.1:0-2697 GCA_044233875.1 Miltoncostaeaceae bacterium
GACGCCGGTGCCGACATCGTGGCCCCAAGCGACATGATGGACGGGCGCGTGGCGGCCATCCGCCAGGCGCTGGATGACGCCGGCCACGAGGGCGTGGCCATCATGAGCTACTCGGCCAAGTACGCATCGGCGTTCTACGGCCCGTTCCGCGAGGCCGCGGGCTCGGCCCCCGGCCACGGCGACCGCCGCGGGTACCAGATGGACCCGCCCAACGCGCGCGAGGCCGTGCGCGAGGTGCGCGAAGACGAAGCCGAGGGCGCCGACATGGTGATGGTGAAGCCCGCCGCCACCTACCTCGATGTGATCTCCGCCGTACGTGGCGCCACCGACCTTCCCGTTGCCGCCTACCACGTGAGCGGCGAGTACTCGATGATCAAGGCGGCCGCCGAGCGCGGCTGGCTGGACGAGCGCCGGGCCATGCTCGAGACGCTCACGGCGATCGTGCGCGCAGGCGCCGACATCGTCATCACCTACGCGGCCGTGGATGCCGCCCGATGGATTCGCGAGGAGTCCCGATGACCACCGCAGCCGCCCGGCCCCGCCAGCACAAGCCCGATGAGACCGACCAGCGCCTGCTCAACGCGCTGCAGGCGGGCATCCCGATGGTGCGCCAGCCGTACGCCGCCATCGGCGAGCAGATCGGCCTCACCGAGGCCGAGGTGATCAGCCGCATGACGGTGCTGAAGGAGGCCGCGATCATCCGCCAGGTGTCGGCGATCTTCGACACCCGGGCCCTCGGCTACGAGAGCACCCTCGTGGCGGCCGCCTACCCCGACGACCGCCTCTTCGACGCCGCCAAGGTCATCAACGGCCACCCGGGCGTGAGCCACAACTACCGCCGCACGCACAACTTCAACATGTGGTTCACGCTGGCCGTGGAGCCCGGCGCACGCATGTCGCTGGAGGACACCCTCGAGGTGCTGGCCCGCGAGACCGGGGCCATCTCCATGCGCATCCTCCCCACGCTCATGCTCTACAAGATCAACGTGCAACTCGACATGACGGGCGAGAAGGGCACCACCGAGCGGGCCGAGCCGATGGCGCCGCCGCAGCGCGGCGACGGCAAGCCGCCGTCGGATGAGGACCGCGAGGCCATCCTGATCCTGCAGGAGGACCTCCCGCTGGTGAGCGAGCCCTTCGACGTATGGGCGCAGGCGGCCGGCTGGGATGTGGACCGCCTGCTGGCGAAGGGCGAGGAGATGCGCGAGCGCACCGTCATGCGCCGCTTCGCCGCCGTGCTCAACCACCGCCGCGCGGGGTTCGGCGCCAACGGCATGGCCGTGTGGAACGTGCCGCCCGACGAGGTGGACGACTTCGGCACGCGCATGGCCACCTTCCAGTCGGTGTCGCACTGCTACCGCCGCCCCACGTACGACGACTGGCCCTACAACCTCTTCACCATGGTCCACGCGCGGTCCAAGGACGCCTGCGAGGAGACCATCGCCGCGCTCGCGGAGGAGGCCGGCGTGGGGCCCGACGACTACGCGGTGCTCTACTCGACGTTCGAGTTCAAGAAGGTGCGGCTGCGCTACTACTCGCCCGAGTACCGGGCGTGGGAGGACCTCGCGCTGGCGGGGTCCCCGCTGCCGGAGGCCTGATCAGGTGAGCGCCGGCCCGCGCGACGCGCGCAGCGAGGAGCTCTTCGCCCGCGCACGGCAGGTGCTGGTGGGTGGCGTGAACTCGCCGGTGCGCGCCATGCGCGGCATCGGCCGCGACCCGCTGTTCATCGACCGCGCCCAGGGCACCCGCATCTGGGACGCCGACGGCAACGAGTACGTCGACTACCTGGCGTCGTGGGGGCCCGCCATCACGGGCCACGCCGACCCCATGGTGATCGGTGACGTGCGCGATGCGCTGGGGCGCGGAACCTCGTACGGCGCGCCCACCGAGCGCGAGGTGGTGTTCGCCGAGACGGTGAGCGAGGCGTTCCCCTCCATCGAGAAGCTCCGCATGACCTCCTCGGGCAGCGAGGCCGTGATGGGCGCCGTGCGCCTGGCGCGGGCGGCGACCGGACGCGAGGCCATCGTCAAGGCCGAGGGCGGCTACCACGGGGCCATCGACGGACTGCTGGCGCAGGCCGGAAGCGGCGCCACCACGCTGGGCGTGCCCACGAGCCCCGGGGTCACCGCCGGGGCCACGGCCGCCACCCGCCTGGTGCCCTACAACGACCTCGCCGCCGCCGAGGCCGCGCTCGAGGGGGCCGCGGCCATCATCGTGGAGCCCATCGCGGGGAACATGGGCGTGGTGCCGCCGGCACCCGGCTACCTCGAGGGGCTGCGCGCGGCATGCGACCGCACCGGCGCGCTGCTGATCCTCGACGAGGTCATCACCGGATTCCGCGTGGCGCGGGGCGGGGCCCAGGAGCTCTACGGGGTGCGTGCCGACCTCACGTGCCTCGGGAAGATCATCGGCGGGGGGCTGCCGGTCGGGGCCTTCGGCGGCCGCGCCGACGTGATGGCCGAGCTGGCGCCGGAGGGACCCTGCTACCAGGCCGGAACGCTCTCGGGCAACCCGCTCGCCACCACCGCTGGCCTCGCGGTGCTGTGCCGTCTGGCCGAGCCCGGTACCTACGAGCGCCTGGACCAGGGCGGAGCGCGCCTCGAGCAGGTCATCCGCGACAGCGGCGCGCCGGTCACCATCAACCGCGTGGGCTCGATGCTCACGCCGTTCTTCACCGATGCCACGGTCACCGACTAC
>JBIIJJ010000038.1:0-10979 GCA_044233875.1 Miltoncostaeaceae bacterium
CGGCGAGACTTACGGGAATGGATGGGTCAACGGATCTCGGTGGCACGCTGCGGCTCGAGGGCCGCCGCGCGCGGTGGATCGCCGTGCGGCTGGCAGGACCGGGCGCGGGCAGGCCGGCCCCGCTGTCGGCCCTGCGCACGGGCATCGCGCTCGCGGCCCCGCTCATCATCGGCACCGCGTTCGACCGGCTCGACCTCGCGGCCCTGGCGGCCCTTGCCGCGCTGTTCACGGCCATCGTGGAGCCGGGCGGGGGCTACGGCCGCCACCTGCGCGTATACGGCGTGATGACGCTGCTCAACGTGCTGGTGGTCATGCTCGCCCTCGCGTGCGCCGGGCTGCCGGTGGCCGCAGGCCTCGCGATGCTTGCGCTCGGCATCGCGGCCGGCGTGTCCACGGCGTGGGGGTCCATCCCCGCATCCGTGGCCCCCACCTGCCTCATCATCTTCATCGTCGCCCAGGCGTTCGACCCCTCCCCATCGTTCTGGCTCGCGGTGGCGTCGGTGGCCGCGGGCAGCGCGTGGGTGGCCCTCATCTCGGTGCTGCCCTGGCCAATCGCGCCGTACGCACCCGCCGAGCTGGCGGTGGCCCAGGCCTGGTCGGCCATTGGCGACTACGCCGGGCGCCCCACCGACGACCGCCTGCAGATGGCCGCCACGGGGGCCATCGAGCAGGCCCGCGACAGCGTGGCGTCGGTGCGCAGCCGCCGCGCCGGGTGGTCGGGCAAGTCGGCCCGGCTATGGGCCACCCTCGTCGCCGGCTCACGCGTGGTGTCGCTCATCAGCGCCGTCGAGGATGAGCGCCGCCGCGAGGGCGCGGCCCCAGGGGTGCGGCAGGCCATGGACGACGTGCTGCACGAAGTGCAGGTGGCATCGCGCGACATCGCCCTGGGAGTGATCGACCCGCGCCGCGTGCCCACGTCGTCGGGCCTGCCCGAGGCCGCCGAGCGCGTTCGTGCGGCAGCGCCCGATCCGGACGGGCTCTCGGGGCCGGAACTGCACGGGGCGCTCATCGCCCGCGGCCGCCTGAGGTCTGCGCTTCGCCTGAGCCGGCGAATAGGTGACGCCATCGATGCCCTCGGCCTGCCCGACCCACCGCACGTGACCATCACGCGCCCCCGTCGGCCTGCCCACGGCGTGTCGCTGGCCGCGGCCCTCGACCCCCGGGGGTCGGCCATGCGCCACGGCCTTCGGCTCGGGGTTGCCACCGGTATCTCGGTGGGCGTCTTCACCGCCGTCGCCGGTACGCCGGTGATCGGAATCACCCACGGGCAGTGGGTATCCATCGCGCTGGTGGGCGTGCTGCAGCCCACCCTCGGCGACTCGGTGCAGGTATCGGTGCAACGCGCGATCGGCACGGCGCTCGGGGCGCTGGTGGCCATCGTGCTCATGGCGGTGGCATATGGCTCGCCCTGGGGAATGGTGGCGGCCATCGTGGTGGTGGGAGCCGTTGCCGCCTGGCTCGAGCCGGTCAACTACCTCTGGTTCATCACGCTGTTCACCCCGCTCTCGTTGCTGATGTCGGCTGCGGGCGCCGGACTCGATGCCGCCATCGCGAGCGAGCGCCTGATCGCCACCGGCGTGGCGTGCGTGGTGGGCCTGCTGATTGCCGCATTCGCGTGGCCCACGCGCAGCGGGCAGCAACTGCCGGGCGTTCTGGCCGATGCCCTCGATACCGCGGCGGCAGACCTCGATGCCGTCACGCGCGTGGCGGAGGGCCGCCTGCCGCGCGCCGCCATGAGCGAGCGCCACCGCGCGGCCATGCTCTCCGCGGACGCCGCCGCGCAGGTGACCCAGGCGCGCATGGCCGAATCGATCGAGGCCTTCTCGCGGCCCGACGCCCTGGCCGCCGTCGAGGCCACCTCCATGCAGTTGGTGCGCGACATCGGCACCCTCGCCGGGCGCATCCCCCTCGACGGCGTGCACGTGCCGGGCATCGACGACGTGCGCGATGCCCTCGTCGGCGCCCTCCGCGATGTGGCGACCGCCCTGCGCACGGGCGGCAACCCACCCTCGCTCGACCACCTGCCCGACTGCCTGGGCCCCGCGCATGCGGCCATCGACTCGATGACGTCGGCCCATGACGCACCGCGCGGCCTCGTGGGAACCGTGGACATGCTCGACACCATCGCCGATGCCATCCAGAGGCTGGCCGGCGAAGTCGGCGACTGGGAGCGGGTGAGGACCGAGCGCGCCGGCGGGTGGTGGAACCGCCTCGCGCCGGCACCCGCAGCCGCCGCAGCGGCCCGGGGAACCTGACCCAGGACTGTCCTCATGAACGTGGTGCGGATGGGGCGCGTCCGTCAATCTGCTGATCCCGTACGAGCGGAGTCATCAGGTGCTGGACCGTCAGGCCGACACCGGCCTCATCAGCGACATCGTGAACTCACTCACCAGCCCCGGCTCGCCGCCCGTCACCGCCGATGAGTGGCATCGCATTGCCGCGTGGGCCGTGATCGGCTGGAGGGCGTCCCGGGACGACACCACGGGCGACCAGCCCGTGGTGGGGTTGCTGGCCGATGCGCTCGACTCGCTCGATGGGCGCCACGACACGACCAGCAGCCCGCCCCCGCCAGCACCGGGCTAGCCTGCGCCAGGGCCGCATCTGCGCGGCCCCGGCGCTCATGATCCTGACTGAACGCCCCACTCGCCGTAGGTCCCGCCTCCGCCACGACGCGATGGGCGGATAGCCTTACGACGGGCCGTTAGCTCAGCTGGTCAGAGCAGGGGACTTTTAATCCCAAGGTCCTGGGTTCGAATCCCAGACGGCCCATGCGGGACGCCCCGGCAGAAGACCTACAGGCCGTAGGCCGGCGGAGCGGGGAGCTGGGAGTCCTCGCCCAGCACCAGCCCGATGATGTAGCGAAGCGAGATGAAGCCCACCACCTGATCCCCCTCCACCACCACGCAGTGCCGAACGCCCTGGCGCAGCATCGTCCGGGCGGCGGTGTCGAGGCTGGTATCGGGGCTGATGCTTGCGACGTCATGCCGCATCCAGGCCTCCACCGGGTCGTGGGTGGGGTCGGCTCCGGCCGCAATCGCCACGGCAAGGTCACGCTCGGAGAGCAGGCCGGGGCCGGGCAGCGAGGGATCGAGAACGATCACCGACCCCGCACGGTGCTGGATCATCGCGCGCGCGGCGTCGGCGAGCGTGTGCGTTGGCCCCACGGTCGCCGTGAGCGGCGACATGTAGTCACGGGCATGCTTGTCGGACAGCGCGGTGAAGGTCATGTCCGGTTGCTACCACCCGCGCATCGCTCGCGCCGGGTGAACCGGCCGGGCCGGGGCACTACCGGCCGATGAGCGTGAATGAGTGCGTGCCGATGCCGTCTGCCCCCGGGGGCAGCACCACGACCTGGCCACGCATTCCCGCATAGGCACCGGTGCCGCCGGTGACCACGCGCCCCGATGGCGCAAGCGCGCCCGGTGCCGCGGCGGTCGCACGCTCGTAGGGGCCCACCGCACTCAGGGTGCCGTCGGCCAGCGCGTACGTGAAGTCGCCCACGAACCACTCGCGCGTGCCGCCCCCGAACACGTGCACCAGGGTGGAGTCCACCCGATAGGTGCCGATCCGCGCGCCCGAGGGATCGAACACCGTGCCGTCGATCGCGCGGCCATCGGCCACGCCTCCGGGGCCCCCGCGCCGGGTGATGACCGCCGGGCCCAGGCGAACCTGCACGAACTTCTGCATGCGCGGGGTGCCCGCGGGCGGCAGCGAATAGGTGACGCGGTGCTGAAGCCGGCCACCGGACACCGCGGCCACGCTGGTACCCCTGGCCCCCAGGTAGGCGCCCGTGCCGCCCACGATGGCCCGTCGCGCGCCGGGGCCGCGCGCCACGATGCGCGCACCCGACCCGAACACCATCGCCTGCGTCCAGGGACCCCCGACTGGCCCGAACCCCATCACGTGCCCTCGGGGGTTGCCGGATGGCGCAAACATGCCGTTGAACCACGCGGTCACACCGCCGGCCGTCACGTCGGGCGCCGCGCCCTCGCGCACGGTGAAGGTGGTGGCCCCCGCCGCGGAACCCACCGCGACCAGTGCTCCCGCAGCGACACCCGCAACCGCCCAACGCACGCCAATCATGCAAATCCTCCGCTTCGCCCGCATGCACGGTAACGGGGTGGGCGCCGTCCGAGCCCGTTCCCTAGCGTGCCGGACTCGGACGACGGTCGCCCCTCGGGGCGCTAAGTGGGAAGCCGGTGTGAATCCGGCGCGGTCCCGCCACTGTCACCCGGAAGTGAGTGGATCGGGCTTCGGCCAGCCACTGGGGCACCTGCCCCGGGAAGGTGATCCAACTCGCGTTCGACCGGGAAGCCAGGAGACCAGCCGCCGCTCCGTCACGAACAGACACCTCCGAGGAAAGAGGGATCAGTGACTTTCTCCACGCGCTTGGCGCGCGCAACCGCGTGCGCCGCCCTGCTGGCCATCCCGGCCACCGCAGTGGCGGACCAGGCCACCATCCGCATCGAGGGCACCACCGGCACGGTGTTCCCCGAGACGGCGTACGTGCTGCCTGCGCCCGGGTCGAACCTGACAATCCACGACACCGTGGACGGCGACACCATGCCGGTGGGTGGGCGCACCGCGGCCGCCCAACTGGGCAACGCCTCCCGCCTGCACGGATTCGGCTTCCGCTTCACCGACTGGGGCCAGTGGGGCTTCGCCCTCGACCAGATCGGCGTGGATGCCAGCGACTGGAACTCGGGGCCCGCGTGGTTCCTCAAGCACAACCACCGCCTCGCCGCGTTGGGCGCCGGGTCGCTGCAGCTCGCACCCGGCGATGAGGTGCTGTGGGCACTCTCCCCCCTCGATGCCAACTGGGACATGGCCCTCGCAGAGCTGGAGGTGGTGGCCCCCACCGCCCCCATGCCCACCGGCACGTCCTTCACCGTGCGCGTGAATTCCTACGACAACGCCGGCACGCGCACCCCTGCCTCAGGGGCCACCGTGACGTACGCCGGCCGGTCCGCGAACGCCGGGGCCGATGGCACGGTGTCGTTCACCTCCGCCGGCTCGGGCGCCATGCAGGTGGTCGCCACGCAGACCGGGGCGGTTCGCGACAACGCGCGCACGTGCACGTTCCCCACGGGCAACCCCGAGATATGCGATCTGCCCCCGCTGCCCACGGCCACCATGCCCGACGCCCCGCCCGCGGGGCAGGCGGACACCATCCGGCTGCCGGTCTCGGTGACGATCGGTGGCATGAAGGTGACGGTGGTGGCCGACGTGCCGCTTCCCGAGCAGGGGGAGGCGCCCGTCGCGATTCGCCGGCAGATGATCGGGGGGGCCGACCTCTCGCCCACCGAGATGCGACGCGCCATGGGCGCAGTGGCCTCGGCGCTCGCCGCCACGCTCAACCAGCGGGCAGGGGCGGGAGAGGCCCGCCTGGCCCTGTCGCAGGGCGTGTCATGGCAGCCGGCGTGGCTGTCGGGCACCCCGTACGTGGTGCCTCTGCGACGCACCGAGGCCCTGCTGGGGGCACGCTCGGGCGGCCCGCGCAACACTCGCGCCATGGACGACCGCGCGGCGGACCTCAGGCGGCACATCCAGCGCTGTGAGCTCGAGGGCACCGCAACGCGCACCCGGCGCCACGGCTACGCGCTCACGGTGGTGTCCCCCGCGGCGATCCGCGACGACCTCGTGGACTGCGTGAGGGAAGGCCGATGACGCACGTGGGCCGGATCGCCCTGGCCACGGCCGGCTGCGCGGTGCTGGCAGCCGTGCCCGTGGCGCTGGGTGCAGGTGCCGCAGATCGTGCGGCGGCCACCCGGGCCGCAGCCTGGCTGGCGGGGGAGTCGCCCTCATCCATGCCCGCGGGGCAGCAGGCCGACGTGATGGTGGCCATGCGCATCACGGGCACTCCCGCCAGAGCGCTGGCACCACGCCTGCGCCCTCTGGCGCAGGCGGCGCCCGGCTACGCCGACGCCGCCGGGGCCACCGCCAAGGTGGTGCTCGGCGCCGTGGCCGGGGGTGGCGACCCCCGGCGCCTCGGCGGCACCGACTACCTGGCGAAGCTGAGGTCGCAGTCGTCGGGCGGTCGCTACGGGCGCACGGCGTTCGACCAGGCGCTCTCGATGATCGCCCTGCGCGCCGCCACCGGGCGCGTGCCACAGGAGGCGGTCACCACGCTGCTCGGCGCACGGGCGGACCAGGGGTGGAACCTCGAGCTCTCCCCCACGGGTGAGGCCGACGTGGACAGCACCGCGCTTTCTGTGGTGGCGCTGCGAGCCGCCGGGCAGCCCTGCGGCTCGCCTGCGATCCGCAGCGCCCGCGCATGGCTCGCCACCCAGCGATCCGGCGGCGGGTGGACGGCCTACGCGGGCTCGCCACCCAGCGCCAACTCCACGGCGCTCGTGGCGCGTGCAGACATCTCATGCGGCGGGGCGGCCAGGGGGGCACTCGCGCTCATCCGTTCGCTGCAGCAGCGGTCGGGTGCCATCGCGTTCACCAGGCCCGAGCCCGAGAGCAGGCTGCTGGCCACCACCGAGTCGGTGCCGGCGCTCGCCGGGTACTCGCTCGCCCGGGGGCTGCGCCCCGGTTAGGCCACCTGCCCGGTGGGCGTGGCGGGCAGCGACGCCGATCCGATGAACGCCACCTGGCCCTTCTGGCCGGTGAGCGTGTGGGTGTCGCGGTACTCCATGGGCGTGCTGCTGTAGATGCCCGCGTACGCCCCCGTGCCGCTGGTGAACTTCGAGGTGCCGATGAACTTCAGGGTCGGCCCGTTGCGCGTGAACTTCGAGGTGATGGTGCCGTCGATGGTGCCCTGCGCGTTGCTGATGGTGTACTCGCAGGTGGCCACCGAGGTGACCGGGTTGAGCGTGAACACCATCGTGATGTCGCCCGTGCCGATGGGGCTGCCGCTCACGGTGCCCTTGTCGGTGATGACGTTGCCGTTGGTGCTGGCCGTCTTGGTGGGGCCCTCCAGGCGAACGTTCACCGGGCCCACGGCCACGGGGAACGGCACGGGCGGTCCGCTCAGCGGCTGCAGGCGCGTGTTCCATACGTTCACGAGCTTGGCCTGCAGGCGGCGAAGTTGCTTCTCCTGCGACGGCGTGCGCGTGTAGCCCCGGTACGCGAGGTTCCTCTGCTCGTAGGGGTCGGTGCGCAGGTCGTACATCTCCCACTGGCCCGGCACCTTGCCGTTGGCGTCGTAGTAGAGGCAGATGGTCCAGTTCCTCTCGCGTATTCCCACCAGGTGCTGCGGTGGCGGCACGTAGGGCCCGCTGTTCTGCCCGGCCTGGTAGTCGTCGTACGTGAACACCACGTAGTCCTGCACGGGCCTGGGGCTGGCGCCGAGCACGATGCGCGAGTAGTCCACGCCCTCCCAGGCCGAGCGGGCCGATGACGGCGTGCCGAGCAGGCTCGCCATGGTGGGCACCAGGTCCACGTGCGACACAAGCGCGCTGTTGGAGCGCCCGCGCTTCCACAGGGTGGGGTTGGAGAACACCAGCGGCACCCGCGTGGCCTCGGCGTACATGTTGAAGTTCTTCTGCCGCTGGCCACCGTGCGCCAGGCCCATCTCGCCGTGGTCGGCCGAGCGCACCACCACGGTGTCCTTCCACAGGTTGCTGGCGCCGCCCTGGGTGCTGACGCTCCTCAGCGCGGCGAGGGTGTCGGACAGGTACTGGTCGGACGCCTTCATCAGGTTGCCGTAGAAGTTCAGGTAGTTGCGCTTCTGCTGGTCGTTCTTCAGCACGCCGAGAAACTGCGAGATCTTGAGGAACTCCCGCTGGGCGGTGGGCTTGGTGGCGAGCGACTCATCCACCGACGGCGGCAGGTCGATGTCACCGGCCAGCCAGTTGGTGCTGTAGCCGGCCCGGCCGTGCTTGCCCGGGTACCCCAGCACGTCGTGCGGGTTCACCAGCGAGATCACCAGGAAGAACGGCTGCATGGTGGCCGCCACCTGGGTGATGAACTGCAACACGCCCTCGGAGGAGTCCTGGTAGTCGCCCACCGAGGTCATGAAGCGGCCGTCGTTGTTGGCGAGGCCGCCGCCCATCTCGCTGATGTCCTGGTTGGCGCCGGCGTCCTGGGGATTCCACCGCGACCAGCCGTAGGCGGCGAGGTCCTGGGGGGTCCATACGAAGTCGGGCGAGGCCGGCTTGCTGCAGTGCCACTTGCCCTTGTACACCACGTTGTAGCCCGCGGCGGCGGCGATGGTGGCCAGGTTCGCCATCGACGGCGGAGCGGGCAACTGCACCTGCGGGTACTGCGGGGAGGGCATGTCGTTCTCGAGCGTGTACTTCACGCCATGCTGCGCCGGCAGGTAGCCGCTCATCATCGTGCTGCGGGCGGGCGAGCACATGCATGAGTTGGTGTAGGCGTTGGTGAACGTGAGGCCGTGGCGCTGCAGCGCGCTGAGGCCGGGAAGGTTCTGCTTCGCCCACCCCGGCGGGAAGTGCTGGATGGCCCGTTCCTGGTCGGTGAGGAACAGGATCACGTTCATGCCCGTGAGCGACACGGGGGCCGCGGCGTTTGCGGCGCTGGTCGCCACCCTGCCGGCGGCGGTGGCGGCGGCCACGGCGCCGGCCGCGGCCGCACCGGTCTTGAGGAACTGCCGTCGTGTGGTCATGCTCTCTCCCCCCTTGGTGGGCGTATCTCACCACACGGCCCCGGGCGCAACCGCTTACCCGATGAGCCCCTTGTGCATGGCCGAGCGGGCGGCCTCGGTGCGGTTGCGGGCCCCCAGCTTGCGGAACACGTTGGCCAGGTGGAACTTGACCGTCTGCTCGGTCACGAACAGGCGCACGCCGATCTCCTTGTTGGAGTAGCCCTCCGCCACCAGCGCCAGCACCTCGAGCTCGCGGGGACTCAGGGGCTCGCGCATCGCGCTCTCGCCACCGCCGCCGTTGGTGGTGGATGGCGCCACCATGCCGCCGGCGATCACGTGGCGGATCACCGATGGCAGGTCGCGCGGCTCGGTGCGCTTGTCGAGGTAGCCGTGCACCCCCATCTCCTGGAGATGGCTCACGCGCTGGCCGTCCCACACGCGTGACAGCACGATGACCGTGGTGTCGGGGTACGTGGCCAGCACCTCCGACACCGCGAGCAGGCCGTCGCCGGCGCGCATCCATGGCTCAATGAGCACCACTTCGGCCGGCGTGGTGCGCAGGGCCTCGAGCAGGTCGGCGCCGTTGCCCGCGTTGATCACCACATCGATACCCGGATCGGCGTCGAGGGCCGTCTCGAGCCCGAGGCGAAAAGTGGGGTACTCATCTGCGATCGCCACGCGTAGTGGGGCCATGACCACTCCGTCTCGCCGGTTGGCCACACGGTTGCACACCGGCCGTGCAGGGTGGACCCCCCATATGGGTAGCCGAACACCGTCGTAGAGTCGCCGCGTGCTGGGCATTCTCATCGCCTTGGCGTCATCGGCCATCGCGGGCTGGGCATCCGTTGCGCAGCAGAGGGTGGCGTCGTCGGTGCCGCTGGAGGATGGCAGCACCATCCACCTGCTGGGCCGGCTGGTGCGCCACCCGCTGTGGCTGGTGGCACTGGCGGCCAACATGGTGGCGTTCGCGCTGCACGCGTTCTCGCTGGACGTGGGAAACCTGCTCACCGTCGAGCCCGTGGTGTCCACGTCGCTGCTCTTCGCCCTGGCCATCGGGGCGTGGTGGGCACACGACCGCCTGCCCATCGCGGTATGGGTGGCCGCCGCATTCCTCGTGGGCGGAGTGGCCCTGTTCCTTGTGGCCGGCGACCCCACCGACACCGGGCTCGACGCCTCGTCACTCAGGTGGCTCATTGCCGGCCTCGTGGTGGTGCCCATCGCCGTGGGGCTCGCATGGTTCGCCTACCGCCGCACGGGCCCCGGGCGCGCATTCACCTTCGGCGTGGTCGCCGGCATCCTCTTCGGAGCGCAGGCATCGCTCACCAAGGCCGTCACCATCGACCTCGGCTCCGGCGCGGCCGAGGAGCTCACCAACTGGAAGCTCTACGCGGTGGTGGTGCTCGGCGTCGCTGCGTTCATCATGCAGCAGACGGCCTTCCAGGCCGGCTCGATCGCGCTCTCCCTGCCTGCCACCGTAGTGCTGCCGCCCATCACCGCGGCCGTCATCGCCATCACGGTGCTGGGCGGCAGCGTGAACGTGGACGGGCTCCACGGCGTGTGGATCGCCCTCTCGGTGGTGGCCATGGTGGGCGGCCTGGTGGTCATCGCCCGGGCCGAGGCGGCGCGCACGCCTGCGTGACGATCCCGCAGTCGGCGCGCCCGCCCCGGCCTGGGGAAGTGCCCTACGGAATGTTTGCGCACTCCGCGGCGGTCGCGTTGGCCAGGCACTCCTTCTTGGCCTCGGAGAGACCGGCCTGCTCCTCGGCACGCCCAACGGCCTCGCCCTCACCCGCGTCGCTCTGGTTGTTGTCGTCGTTCTGGTTGTTGTCGTCGTCCTGGTCGTCATCGGTGACCGTGGTCTGCTCGGTGACGGTGGCCGGCGCCTGCGTGGTGGCGGGCGGGGCCTCGGTCACCACGGTCGTGGTGCCCCCGGACGAATCCTCGCCACCGAAGCACCCCGAGGTGCCGATGACGATGGCGCCTGCGGCAAGTGCAGCGGCGGCGATCTGGAGCGGGCGGTTCATAGGAGGTCCCTTCGGGGAGGTTGCGTGAACCCGGTCACCGTACTCCAACACCGCGCGTGATCAGCCCGCGTCACACCCCGGCGGATAGGGCGGAGGGGGCGGCGGCGGGGGCATCGACGCCTTCATCGCCTGGATGCGGCGCACGAAGCCTCCCGTGGGCTGCGTGGCGGTGTAGCGGTCGTACACCGGCTGAACGGCCGCGCGGAGCGCCTTGAGCTCACCGGGGGTCGCATTCCCGAAGAAGAAGTAGCCCTTGCCGTCGCGACAGGTGTTCCGCACCACCGTGCTCGCGGGATTGGTGAGGATGTCGATCGACGCACCCGGCACGGCGGCGGCGGCACGCCTGAGCACCCGGCGCTCACCGGGTGACAGGGCCTGCCATGCCGCGCTGTTCATGGCGAGCA
>JBIIJJ010000237.1:0-2685 GCA_044233875.1 Miltoncostaeaceae bacterium
TCTCGGCGTGGGCGACATGGCCGATCACCGCGGGGACTGGGAGGCGCTCGGGGAGATTGACCCGCTCTACGCGATCCTCAGCGCGCCAGATGCGAAGCACGGCGCCTGGGACGAGCAGGCCTTCCTGGCGACCGGGCAGGCCGATGCCGACCGCGTCATGGCTGCATGCGCCGCGTTGGGCCTCCCGAGCCGGTTTGGCGCGTCATTCGAACTTGGCTGCGGCGTGGGGCGCATAACGCGCGCCCTCGCAGGACGTTTTGACCGCAGTGTTGGCGTGGACATCAGCCAGTCCATGATCGACAAGGCCGCGGCGATGAATGCCGATCGGCCCACGTGCGAGTGGCTGGTGAACGACGTTCCCGACCTGCAGGCCTTCGATGACGGTTCCTTCGACCTCGTGCTCTCGTTCATCGTGTTGCAGCACGTGCCCGATCGCACGGCCATATCGTCCTACCTGCGCGAGATGGCCCGCATCCTGGCTCCGGGCGGCGCGCTGGTGGTGCAGCTGCCGGCGTCGATGCCCCTCAGGCAGCGCGTGCAGTGGAGGCGCCGGGCCTACCGCGCGCTCAAGGCCATCGGGGTACCCGAGCGCACCCTCTACGAGCGCCTCGACCTCGACCCCATCCGCATGAACTGGCTGCCCCGGCGCGACGTGGAGGCAGCCATCCGGCTCGGAGGCGCGACGGTCGTGTCGGTGCAGGACGGCTGGCTCGGCGATGGCTCGCGTGTGGGACGGGAGAGCAACCTCACCTACATCGCAACGCGTTAGGCTTAGCCGCATGAATGTCGTTATTGCTGGTGGCGGAATGATCGGCCTCACGCTGGGCCGACTGCTCAGGGCTCGCGGTGTGGAGCCGATCATCATCGAGCGCATGCCCGAGGGTGCGTACATCCCCCGCGGATACATGCTCGGCTTCCAGGGCTACGAGCCCCTCAAGGAGATCGGGGTGCTCGACGAGGTGTGGCCTGAGGGTCGCGAGATCGCGCCGCAGGGTGAGACCGCAGTGGCCGTGTGCGTGGAGGTGGGCAAGGTGATCCACGCCATCGCCCGCGACCTTCCCGTGATGTACGAGCACTCCGTGAAGGAGCTCACGTTCGACGACAGCGGCCGGGTGACCGGCGTCGTGGTCGAGGGGCCGGATGGCGACACCACGATCGAGAGTGACCTCGTCGTTGCCTGCGATGGCAAGAACTCCCGGGTGCGGGAGATGGCCGGCATGGAGGCGGTGTTCGACCAACTGCCCGAGGCGGAGCTCAGCTGGATGAGCAGCACCCCCGCCGAGACCTCCTTCTCCATGGCCTATATGGGCGACGGTGGCCACATCGGCCACCTCTCCTGGCCGCAGGGCTCAGGAGGATGGCGGTCGTGCAAGCGGGTGGGCGCTGAGGCGGCGCTTGCCCCGGGCCTGGACGCCGTCAAGGACATGTGGTCACGCCTGCTTCCCGACTCGCGCCTCGGCGTGGAGGGCCTCGACAGCATCGAGCAGGTGCGGTACTCCGAGCCCGAGCTGCTCACCACCCCGGAGTGGTGGAAGCCCGGCATCGTGCTCGTCGGGGACTCCGCGCACTTCTTCGGCCCGGAGACCGGCATCTCGTCGGGAATCGGCCTTGGCGATGCACACGCGCTGGCCGAGGCCATCGCGCAGAACCGGGACGACGCCGACGCAGCGTGCCAGTCGTACGTGACCTGGCGTGCCCCCGTGGTACGGCCCTACGAGGCCATGGATCCGGGCCGCCAGCGAATCATGGTGGCCGGCCAGCAGGACCCGGGCCCCGGCGAGGCGTGGCCACCCGAGTGATCTGACCTAGGGGGCCCGGCCGCCCAGTGTGCGTGCCAGGTCGCGGCTGCGGGCGAGCTCGATGAGCGCGGGTATGGTCGGCAGCCAGAAGTTGAAGAAACGCCACACCACCACCCCTGCTAGTGCCTCCGCCAGGGGAATTCCGAGGACGGTCAGGGTGAACGTGGCTGCCGCGTCGATTACTCCATAGCCACCGGTCGGCAACGGGAACAGGGTGGCCACGTAGGCCGTCGCGTAGGCAAGCGCGACCCCGGCGATCGATACCTCTGCGTCGATCGCGCGGAGCGCCGCCCACAGGCACAGCACGTCCCCGGCCCAGTACGCGATGGACCCCCACAGGGCGGGCTGATTCATGTGGCCGGGCCGCAGGCTTGCCCGGGCCACGCAGATTCCCGCCACCGCCGCGGCAAGCGCCGTGCGCATCCATCCGTGGGAGGCGTCGTGCGATACCTCCTCCCCCCTCTTCCCCTGGCTTATCCAGAGCCCCACGGCCCCCACTACGGGGATGATGACGAGCCATGGCACGACCATGCCCAGCGGTGCGCCCACGCCGGAGTCGATGAGGATGACGAGCGAGGTCGCGAAGGCCCAGATGCCGAAGAGCGCGAAGACGAGGATGTTCAGCCCCAGCACCCGGGAGATCGCGTCGCGAGCCCTCAGCCCCGCCTTGCGAAGGAGCCAGTAGAGCATCGCCAGCCCGCCGGCCCCTGCCGGCGAAACGATGCGGGTGGCCCCGAGGCTGGCCAGCCACACCCTCGTTGCATTGGTGCCCGAAAGCACCGGTCCGCCGTCCTGCGCCACGATGGCGCGCAGGGCCACCACGTATCCCGCGCAGGCCGCCGCCTGCAGGACCAGGCAACCGACCAGCCATGGACCACTGGCACCT
>JBIIJJ010000238.1:0-2677 GCA_044233875.1 Miltoncostaeaceae bacterium
CGTGGGCGCCATGCCGCGCGCCGGCATCGAGCAGGCCCTCGGGCTGTCCTGACGCCGTGCCCACCTACGACATGCGGTGCACCTCGTGCGCCGATGAGTTCGAGGTGTTCCGGCAGGGCTTCCTGCGCGACGAGGACCGCTCGTGTCCGTCGTGCGGGGAGCCCGCCGATCAGGTGATCACCGGGTTCGTGGCCTGCCGCTCGAGCAGCCAGGTGGCAGGGGCCGCCGCGGCCGCCGCGCCGTCCGGTGGCCACGCGCACGGTGGCGGCTGCGGCTGCGGAGGCCACTAGGGCCATGGCCACCACGGCGTCCACACCGCCCACCCGCGAGCAGCTGATGGTGCGCCTGCGGCGTGCCGAGGGCCAGTTGCGGGGCGTGCAGCGCATGCTGGACGAGGGCTCGCCGTGCGACGACGTGCTGGTGCAGCTGGCCGCCGTGACGGCCGCGCTCGATCAGGTGGGGCTGCACCTCATCGGCGAGCGCCTGCGCCAGTGCCAGCAGGCTGACGGCACCATGTGTGAGGACGAGCTGGAGAAGAGCGTGGCCACGCTGCTACGCCACACGCGGCTTTCCCGGTAGCCACGACGCCACGGCCTGCAGGCCACCGCGGATGGCGATCACGCCGAGCACTCCCATGAGACCCATGGCGCCGATCACGCCCACGTGGCCCTCGAGCGGGCCGGTGAACCTCAGCATCAGCGCGCCGTAGGCGAGTCCGGCCAGGCCAACCCACGCGGCATTGGGAAGGCGGGGCGCCGCGGTTGCGGCCACCGCGGTGCCGCCGTACCAGGCGGTGGCCACCACCACCGCGATCGATGGCGGCCCCCACATGGCGAGCGAGCCGCACACCACCAGCGAGGTCAACCCCGACGCCATCGGCAGGCTCCAGCCGCGCCGGTTCATGAGCAACCAGGTGAGGAGCGCCGACACGACGCCCGTGGGTACGACGGCCCAGTGCGCGAGCCCGTCCACGGGCGGCACCAGCACCACGGCCCCGCGCTCGCCCAGCAGGGTCGCGAGCTGGTAGACGACGACGGACGCCATGAATGCAGTGGTCCCCATGCGCCCGCCGCACCCCGCGAGCGCCGAGCGGGCCACCAACGACCACAGCACGCCTGCTGCCGCGCCGGCAAGCACCACCCAGTACGCCGGCACGGTCACGGTGGGCGCCACGAGGCCCACGAAGGCGCCCGAGTAGCCGGCGGTACCGGATACGCCGTCCAGCGGGCCGTCGCCGAGCATCGCGATGCCGAGCGCAGTGGCCACGAGCGATGCCGCCACCAGCGGTGGCACATCGAGCCGTCGCACCAGGTAGAGGGTGGCCGTCGCGGCCGCCGTGGCCGTGATCACGTCGACCACGCGCACGCGTCCGGGGGGCGCCGACGTGCGGAGCGCCATCACCCCACCCGCAATCACAACGAGCAGTGCCACGAACAGCACTGCCACGGGCAACGCGCCGGCGGCCTCGGACAGGAAGCTCCTCACGAACACGAGCGCGAGCGTCACCAGCATCCCGAGGCCGAGCACGTAGGTGCCGGCCGTGGGCCTCATGATCCCCCTTGGCGGTTCATGCCGGCACGCGGGACGCCGCGGGCGACCTGCGTGACATGACCGCGGCGGCCAGGCGCAGCGCGCCCATCGCCACGAATACGGCGATCACCCCGGTGGCGCCGATCACGCCCACGTGACCCTGCAGGGGGCCCTCGAAGTGCAGCATGTAGGCGCCGTACATCATGCCGGCCGCCGCAACCCATGCCGCATTCGGCAGCCGGGCCGGCGTGGACAGCCCGACCATGGTCCCACCGAACCAGGCCGTGGCGAGCACGGGCGACAGCGTGCCCATGTCGGAGATCGCGATACAGCCGCATACCGCGAGCGAGGTAACGCCCGATGCCAGGGTGAAGTCCCACCCACGGCGGTTGATGAGCACCCAGGTGATGACGGCGCCGGCCGCCCCGATGGGCACCATCGCGGCGTGGGCCAGCCCATTGACGTCGGGGACCAGAAGCATCCCCTGCTCATAGCCCAGGGACGACGCGAACCAGTACACGGCGGACGACGCCATGAATGCCACCAGGCCCAGGCGCCCGCCCACTCCGCTGTAGGCGCCCGGACCGATCATGGACCACAGCAGGCCGCCTACGGCACCCGAGGCAACCACCCATGGGCTGGGAACCGTGATGCTCGGCGCGAGCAGGCCCACGAACGCACCCACGTACCCGGCCCCACGCGACAGGTGGTCCAGCGGGCCGCGGGGCGCGGCCATCATGCCGAGGGTGATCGCCACGAGCGACACCGCGATGATCGGCGGTACCGCCATCTCGCGGCAGAGGAACAGGGCAAGCGCGGTGGCGGCCCCCGCCGTCAGCACATCGCGGACCCGCGGGCGCGGCACGCGAAGTGACCCCCGCACCCCGGCCCACGCGCCGATGGCGGCAAGCGCGCCCGCGATCACCACGATCGACAACGGCAGCGGCTCGGCGCCGAGCACGAAGGCGACCACGTACATGATCGCCAGGGACGCCAGCTGCAATCCGCAGAGCGCATAGGTCCAGGGGGTGGGCCTCACCCCCCCATTCTCTCAGGCACCGCCATGAGCGTGGTGATGACATCAGGCCCCTGCTCACGCCCGTGGCGGTCCAGCAGCAGGGCGCGCATGCCGGCGGCGCGGGCGCCC
>JBIIJJ010000039.1:0-10842 GCA_044233875.1 Miltoncostaeaceae bacterium
GCCGATGAACACGAACACCAGCCCGGTCTCGGTGAGGCCGAATCCGAACCTGCGGTTGCCGAACAGCGAGAACACCGACTCCATGGCCACGAATCCCAGGCTGCCGATGAACGAGATCCAGATGAGCGGGCCGAAGTCGCGCGAGCCGATGGCGGCGACCAGGGCCGTCCACCGCGACTGCTTCTGCCCCTCGCGGGTACCCGGCTTGCGGGACTCCGGCAGGCGCTTCCAGGCGATGGCGAAGTTGGCGAGCGCGGCGGTGGCGGCCACGATGAACGGCGCCCGGGGGTCGATGGCCGCGAAGAGGCCGCCGATGCCCGGGCCGATGATGAACCCGAGCCCGAAGGCCGCCCCGATGAGCCCCATGCCGCGCACGCGGTCCTCATCGGTGGTGATGTCGGCCACGTAGGCCTGGGCGGCCGCGTACGAGGCCCCCGAGATGCCGTCGAGGATGCGCGCGAGGAAGAGCACCCACAGGGCGGGCGCGAACCCGAACATCAGCCAGGCCACCGACGACCCCAGCAGCGAGCCGAGGATCACCGGGCGGCGCCCGTAGCGGTCGGACACCCGGCCCCAGATCGGCGCGAAGATCAACTGCATCAGCGCGTAGACGCCGGTGAGCAGGCCGATCTCCACCACCGATGCGCCGAACTCCTCGGCGTACAGGGGCACCAGCGGTATGACGATGCCGAAGCCGATCAGGTCGATCAGCACCGTGGAGAAGACGATTCCGAGCGGCGTGCCGAAGAACGCCAGCCCGCCCAGGCCGCGCCGGCCCGCGCGGGTCACAGTGCGGCGTCCACGGCAACCACGACGAAGAGCAGCGCCAGGTATGCAAGGGAGTAGTGGAAGGTGATGGCCGCCCACGGGCGCGAGGTGTCACCGCGCCAGAGCTGCCAGGCCATCCAGAGGAACGGCAGGCCCAGTGCGAGTGCGCCCACCAGGTAGAGCACGCCGGCGCCCGCCGCGTAGGGCAGCAGGGTGGTGCCCAGCATCACGATCGTCCACAGCAGCACCTGGGTGCGCGTGGCCTGCTCGCCGTACACCACGGGCAGCATGGGCACGCCCGCCTGCGAGTAGTCCTTTCGCAGCATCAGGGCCAGCGCCCAGAAGTGCGGCGGGGTCCACACGAACACGATCGCGAACAGCAGCACGGCCCCGAAGGTGATGTCGCCGGTCACCGCGGCCCACCCCACCAGCGGCGGCACCGCACCGGCCGCTCCCCCGATGACGATGTTGTGGATCGTGGTGCGCTTGAGCCACAGCGTGTACAGGCCCACGTAGAGCAGCACGCCGAGGAACGACAGCCCGGCGGCCAGCCAGGTGGTGAGGAACCCGAAGATCAGCACGCTGGCCACCACCAGGCCGAGGCCGAAGGCCAGTGCACCGGCCGGCGAGATGCGCCCCGCGACGATGGGCCGGCGATCGGTGCGGTCCATCACCGCGTCGATGTCGCGGTCCACGAACTGGTTGATGGTGTTGGCGCCACCCGCGGAGAGGTACCCGCCGATCATCGTCCACACGATGAGCCAGCCGTTCGGCACGCCCTGCTCGGCGGCGAACATGGCGCACACCGTCGTGACCAGGAGCAGCGAGATGATGCGCGGCTTGGTGAGCGTGACCAGGTCGCGCACGAGCCCGCGCTGCTCCGCCGCGGCCGGCGCGGCGGCCGTGCTCATGGCATCACCCAGGCCGTCCAGGCCACGAGGGCCACCGACATCAGCAGCGGCAGGAACAGCCACAGGGTCTCGGTTCCGCTGCTCGCGCCCCGGGCAAGGGGTGCGCGCATCCCCCACATGGTGCGGATGATTGCCAGGCCCGCGCCCACGACGAGAACGGCGGCGATGATGAGCACGGCTTCGCGCACGACGGCCGAGGATAGTGAAGGCAGGAGGGCCGTCGGGGGCCTATCCGGGTTGACGTTCGGCCCCGAAGGCGGCACCGTGCCGGTCATGGACTCCCGATGCGACGTGGTGGTGCTGGGTGCTGGCCCCGCGGGGCTGGCCGCCGCACTGCGCGCGGCGCGCTCCGGCGCGTCGGTCACGCTGGTCGAGGCCGGGGACCGCGTGGGGGGCCTGTGCCGCACATTCGAGTCGGATGGCTGCCGCTACGACATGGGTGGCCACATCCCGTTCTTCCGGTCGGATGACCGGGTGGCATGGGCCGAGGAGCTCATGGGGGACGACCTCATCTGGGTCGACCGGCCGGTGGCCCGCGTGGAGGACGGCCGGGTGATGCCGGGTCGCTACATCGACCAGCTGCCCGACCAGCTCGACGACGCCGTGCCGCGCGACGGCACCGCCGCGGGCGAGCTGGGCGCCACCATGGGCGCGGCCTTCCGCGACCGCATGGTGCGCCAGTACATGGAGAAGGTGGATGGCTGGCCGCTCGAGGTGATTGCCGCCGACCGCGCCATGAAGCTGCGCGACGAGCAGCGTGCTCCCGAGGGCTTCTGGTTCCCCCGGGGTGGCATCGGCAGCCTCATGGATGCCATGGAGGGCGCCCTGCGCGACGAGGGCGCCGACGTGCGGCTGGGCTCGGGCATGTCGGTGCTGCACCACGCGCACGGTCGCGTGACGGGCGTGGAGGTCACGGGCGCGCAGCCGGGAGCCATCGAGGCATCCACCGTCATCTCGGCCATCACGCCCGGACTCGTGGTGAGGGCGGCCGAGCCCGCGGCGCCCGGGGGGCTGCTGCCCGACATCACCATGCGCGCGGTGGCGCTGGTGTACCTGGTGGCCGACCGCCCGCCCGTGGGCGACCAGCCGTGGGTGCAGGTGTGCGACCCGCGCGTGCCGTTCTCGCGCATTGCGGAGTTCGTGCACTGGGACCCGGCGATGGTGCCGGATGGCCGCACCGTGCTGTGCGCCGAGGTGTACGGCACCGGTGGCCCCGACGACCACTGGTGGGGGCTCGACGACGACGCCCTGGCGCGTGCGGTGGCCGACTCGCTGGCGGACCCCCTGGGATGGGTGGACGACCCCTCGGTCTTCCGCGCCCTTCGGGTGGTGCGCCTGCCACGGGCGTACCCGCTCATCGAGGCATGGCGGGTGGAGGAGGCCACGAGGGCGCCGCTGTGGCTGGCATCGCTCGACGGCCTCGAGCTCGCGCGGGGCGGCACGGTGGTCACTGCGATCGAGGCCGGCGAGGCGGCGGCCGACCGGGCCGGGGGCGGCGTGACGGCGGGCGTGGCGTGACCACCACCTCAGCGGCGCTGGCCGACCGCCTGCGCGCCGTGCTCGGCCCCGACCGCCTGCTCGAGGGCGACCTCGCGCTCAACCTCTACTCGCACGACGGCTCGATCGTGGGTGGTGACTGCGGCCTGGTGGCCCTGCCCGAGACCACCGGGGAGGTGGCCGAGTGCATGCGCCTGGCGCACGCGGCAGGTGTGGAGGTGACGCCCCGCGGGTCGGGCACCGGGCTCACGGGCGGGGCCGTGCCGCTCGACGGCGGGCTGGTGATCTCGCTGGCCCGCATGCGCGAGATGGGCGAGGTGGACGTGGCCAACTCCTGCATGTGGGTGCAGCCGGGCGTGCTGAACCTCGACGTGAGCACGGCCGTCGCGCATCTTGGCCTGCACTACGCACCCGACCCCTCGAGCCAGCAGGCGTGCTCGATCGGCGGCAACGTGGGCACCAACGCGGGCGGTCCCCACTGCCTTGCCTACGGGGTGACGGTGCAGCACGTGCTGGGCGTGGAGATGGTGCGTCCCGATGGCGAGGTGGTGGTGCTGGGCGGCGTGGCGCCCGACGCCCCGGGCTACGACCTGCGCGGCGTGGTGGTGGGTGCCGAGGGCACGGTGGGCGTGGTGACCCGCGTGCTGCTGCGCCTCACCCCTCTTCCCCCCGACGTGCGCACGATGCTGCTCGACTTCGCCACGGTGGCCGAGGCCTCGGCGGTGGTGCAGGGAATCATCGCGGCCGGGGTGATCCCGGCGGCCCTCGAGATGATGGACCGCAACATGGCGCTGGCCGTGGAGGAGTTCGTGCACGCGGGCCTGCCCACCGACGCCGCTGCGCTGCTGCTGGTGGAGGTGGACGGAACGCCCGCCGAGGTGGCCACGTTCACGCAGGTGGTGGAGCGTGTCGCGCGCGAGCACGGGGTGCGCACGGTGCGGGTGGCGCAGGACGAAGAGGAGCGGGCGCTGCTCTGGAAGGCACGCAAGACGGCGTTCGGCGCCGTGGCCCGGGTGAAGCCCTCGTACTACCTGCACGACTGCGTGGTGCCCCGCACCAAGCTGGTGGAGATCATGGAGGCCATCGGCGAGATCACCGAGCGCGAGAACGTGATGTGCCTCAACGTCTTCCACGCGGGCGACGGCAACCTGCACCCCATCATCGCGCTCGACCGCAGCGACCCCGACGAGACCGAGCGCGCCATGCGGGCGGGCGATCAGATCGTGCGCGCATGCGTGGCCATGGGCGGCACGCTGTCGGGCGAGCACGGCATCGGCGTGGAGAAGCGCGACTACATGCCGCTGGTGTTCGACCACGACGACCTGCAGGCGCAGGCGTGCGTGCGCCTGGCGTTCGACCCCGACGGCCGCATGAATCCCCACAAGGTGCTGCCCACGGGAACCCGTTGCGGCGAGGTGGGCCTGGCCGACTCCCAGGTGCCGGAGGGCACGTGGATCTGACGCCCTCAACGCGCGAGGAGCTGGCCGCATCGCTCGCGGCCGCCGGCGAGGCGGGGCGCGTGGTGGACATCCGCGGTGCCGGGCTCCACTCGCGCAGGGGGCGCCCCTTCGCCGCCGACGACGTCCTGCACACGAGTGGCCTGGCGCGCGTGGTGGACCACATCCCCGACGACATGACCATGACCGTGGAGGGCGGCGTGACGGTGGGCGAGGTGCTGGGCCTGGCGGGCGCGCACGGCCAGGGGTGGCCCCAGGCGCCCGCACAGCCCGACGCCACGGTGGGCGGGGTGCTGGCCGCGGCCGTCAGCGGCAGGCGGCGCCTCAGGTTCGGCCCGGTGCGCGACTCCCTTCTCGAGGTGGTGGTGGCAACCGGGGACGGCCGCATCGTCAAGGGCGGCGGGCGCACCGTGAAGTCGGTGACCGGCTACGACCTGCCGCGACTCATGACCGGCTCGCTCGGCACCCTCGGGGTGATCGTGCAGGCCACCATCCGCCTGTGGCCGTTGCCAATCGCAGAGCAGTGGTTCACCACACGCGGCGAGCACGCCGACATGCTCGACCTGGCCGGGCGCCTGCTCGGCGACCTCCACCGCCCCTCGGCGGTCATCCTCTCCCCCGGCGAGCTGCATGTGTGCCTGACAGGCGTGCCCGACGACGTGGTGGCCCCTGCGGGCATGGAGCCCGGCGCCGAGCCCGCCGCCCCTGCGGGTGCCGGCATGGTGCAGGCCGGGGTGCCCCCGGCATCGCTGCCGGCGTTCGTGAACCGCCTGCACGCGGATGGCCGCGCGTTCGAGGCCTGGATGGGCACGGGCATCGCACTGGTGCCGGTGGCATCGGCCGCCGAGGTGGCTGCGGTGCGCGACCTGGCCCTGCTGCACGGGGGGCATGCACAGGTGACCGACGGTGACGACGCGCTGCGTGGCGACCCCTTCGGGCCCGTGCCCGCGGGGGCCGACATCATGCGGCGCATCCGCGACTCCTTCGACCCCGCGGGCATCCTCTGCCCCGGCCGGTTCGCGGCCGCAGAGCCGGTGCCGGCATGAGCACCGGCTGGAAGCCCGGCCTGCCGGCGCCCACGCACGACGACCTCAACACGTGCGTGCAGTGCGGCCTGTGCCTCCCCTACTGCCCCACCTTCCGCGTGACCGGCCTCGAGACGTCGTCGCCACGCGGCCGCATCGCCGCGATGAGGGCGGTGCAGGCGGGCGAGACCCCGGTCACCGGTGACTTCACGACGTTCACCGACGAGTGCCTGGCCTGCCGTGCCTGCGAGGCCGCATGCCCATCGTCGGTTCCGTACGGGCGGCTCATCGAGGCGGCGCGCGTGCAGACGGAGGCCGCCAGGCCCGCCGGGCAACGCGCGGTGCGGCGTGCGGGCATCGCAGGGGTGATCGGTCACAGGCGCATGACCCGGCTGATGGGCTGGGGGCTGGCCGTGACGCAGGCGCTGCGCATCGACCGCCTCATGCCGCGGCGCCTGAGGCTCGCCACGCCCCGCGTGACCCTGCGCGGCATGCGCACGCCGCTGCCGGCATCGAGCGGCGAGGGGCCCGTGGCCATGCTGCTCACCGGCTGCGTCATGGACATCGCGTTCCGCCCCGTCCACCGGGCAACCATCGATGCCCTCGTGCGCGGCGGCTACCGCGCGGTGGTGCCGGAGGGCGGTGGCTGCTGCGGCGCGCTGGCCGCGCATGCAGGAGAGGTCCACTCGGCGCGGGCCCTGGCCAGGGAGCGCATCGCCGAACTGGAGCAGGCCGAGGTGATCGTGGTGGACAGCGCCGGCTGCAGCGCCCACATGCGCACCTACGGCCACCTGCTGGCCGACGACCCCGCGTGGGCGGAGCGGGCGCAGGCCGTGGCGGCCAAGGTGCGCGACGCCGTGGAGATCGAGGTGCCACCGGGTCGCACCGTGCACGAGCGGGTGGCCGTGCATGACGCCTGCCACCACCTCCACGCGCAGGGCATCGGGCCAGAGGTGCGGCGCACGCTGCGCGCGGCCGGGGCCACGCCCGTCGACCTCGGGGATGGCGGCAGGTGCTGCGGCGCAGGTGGCATCTACAACGTGCTCGAGCCGGACATGGCGGCCACGCTGGGCGAGCAGAAGGCGCGGGCCATCATCGCCACCGGCGCGTCGGTGGTTGCCGTGGCCAACCCGGGCTGCGCGATCCAGATCGCCAACCACCTGAAGGCCCTGGGGTCCGACGTGCGCGTGAGCCACCCGCTCGAGATCGTCGACTGAACCCCGCGGGCGTTCGGGCATGCGCCAGTGCCCGGGGAACACCCCCGTCCGGCAGGAGCACCGGCATCGTGGATGATCGACGCATGAGCTCACGAGCACTCGCCCTCATCGCCGTCGCATCACTGGCGCCGGCCGCCGCAGCACTTGGCGCACTCACCCCCGACCACCGCGTGCGTCCCGGCGTGGGAGCCGGCGGCGTGCGCCTTGGCATGACCGAAGGGCAGGTGCTGCGCGTTCTGGGCAAGCCGGATGCCCGCGTGCTTGCGAGGACCGACCTGGGGTCGTTCATCGACCTCACGTGGCCGGGCATCGAGGTTCGCCGCTGGGACGGCGCAGGGGGCCGGGTCGTGAACATCGCCATCACCGACCGGGGCATCCGCATGGACAACGGCATCGGCGTGGGCTCACCGCTCGCACGCGTGCGCATCGCCTTCCCGAAGGCCGAGTGCGAGACGGCGGAACGCATGTGCATGCTCGGCGACCCGGTGCCGGGCAACACGATCACCACCATGCGCTTCAGCCGGTCGGGCCGCGTGAGCGAGCTGAGCGTGGGCCGCGTCATCGACTGAGAGTCGGCTAGCGTGCCGCGCCATGAGTGATCAGACGCCGCAGTTCGGTCCCCGAGGGGACTTCACCATCTCGTGCGAGGTCGATGCCACCCGCGAGCGGGTGTTCCGGGCATATACCGACCCCGAGGCCATCCCCCACTTCTGGTCGCCCGAGGGCGTGGAGATACCCCCGGAGAGCGTGGACCTCGAGCCCGTGCCGGGTGGCGCCTTCAACATGGTGATGAAGGTGGGCGAGCAGGAGTTCCCGATGACCGGCACGTTCGCCGACGTCGTGGAGCCCGACTACGTGGCGTTCAACGAGCCGGGCCTCGGCATCCAGTGCACCATCTCATTCGCTGACATCGGCGACGGACGCACGCGGGTGACGGTGCTGCAGACCAACGTGCCCGAGGAGTTCCGCGGCGAGAACGCCGAGCTCGGGTTCCAGAGCAGCTTCCGCCGCCTGGCCACCTACCTGGCGGGCTCGGCCGGCTGATCCCGCAGCGCCCGGATGGCCCGGGCGATCTCGCTGCGGTAGAAGCCGGCAAGGGCGTACGCGCCCGACGGCGTGAGGTGGTCGCGATCGGCCACGAACCACCCGCGGCCCGCGCTATGGGCGGCCCAGTCGGCCACCTGCAGCCAGTCGTACCGGCCGGCCGCACGGCGGATGACGGGGTTCACCGCGGGAGCCGATGGGGCGATCGACTGCAGGTTCACCCACACGGCACGGCGCACGCCGCGCGCCTTCAGCGCCGCCATCACCCGGGGGATGTCGTAGCTGCCGCCCCAGTCGTTGTAGCCCACGTGGATGACCACGACATCCCCCAGCGACCCCGGCGCCGAGCGGATGACCGACAGGGCGCTGGGTGGATTGGGCGGGCAGGGAGGCGCGACGAGGCGACGGCACACCTTGAGGTCGAACATGGCCGACCACCGCCCTGTGGCCGCGGCGCGCCCACCGCTCACGTAGTCGAGCCCCGTGCCCACGGAGTCGCCGATCACGGTGACCTCCGGCACGCGGGCGGACAGCTGGTCGCGCGTGGCCGTGGGGCCGGTGGGGCACGCGGGCTGCTGCGGGGGCACGCCGAGCGCCGCCAGGTCGAGCTCGGCGCAGAAGCCGCCGCTCATGGGGCCGCCCGTGGGCACCGCGACGCGCCGCGTGAAGGTGACCACGCCACTGCGCGGCACCAGCGCGACTTCCCCGGCCCCCAGCCGGCGCAGACGCGCTGACTCACGCGACCCGCCGTATGCGACCCACCGCATGGGAATGGTCGCCGGCACGGAGGGCGGGGTGGTGACCGGGGCGGTGGACGTGCCGGGCACGGCCACCGGGTCGGGCAGGCGGTACGTCATGTGCCAGGCCATGGAACGGCCCTGGCGGTCCACCGTGCCCTGGGGCGATGTGGGCGCGGGCGCGGCGCCGGCCCCACCCGCCCCAAGCAGGACCCCCGCGGCGCAGGTGGCCAGGGCGCGGAGCATCAGGCGCCCGCCTCGGGATGGTCGCGCAGCCATGCCGCCGCCTTGCGCATCTCGCGGCTCAGGAATGCCGCCATGCCCCACCCGCCGGCGGTGTTCGGGTGCACCCCATCCGCCCCGAACCATGCCCGGCCGCGGCTTGCCCGGTTCCAGTCGGCCACCTGAATGCGATCGCTGCCCCGGGCGGCCAGGCGGATCTCCGCGTTGATCTGGCGATAGCTCGCCTGCGTCTCGCGCAGGGTCACCCACACGATGCGCTGCACCCCCCGCGCGCGCAGGGCGCGCACGACCCTGGGCACGTCGTAGGTGCCCGCCCAGTCGTTGTAGCCCACGTCGATCACGGCGATGTCGCCGAGTGACCCCGGCAGGGAGCGCACGGACGACAGCACGCTGGGCGGCCCCGGCGGGCATGGCGCGGCGATGAGGCGGCGGCAGGCGCGCAGGTCGTACCGCACCGATAGCCCCCGGGCCGCGGCCTCACGCGTACCGGGCACCCAATCGAACGTGGCCCCCACGGAGTCGCCGAACACGATCGCCTCGGGAACCCGCGCCGTCAGCGCGGCACGCCGTTGGCGCCGGCCGTCCATGCACCCGGCCGGGGCGGGCGGCAGGCCCACGGCAGCGAAGTCCGGGGCGACGCAGAACCCGCCGCTGCGGTCGGTGCCCGCGCCGATGCGTGCGGTCACGACGAACCGGAAGGCGCCGGCTGCCACGGGCACCATCCGCACCCCATGGGCCACGGGGCGGAGCCACCGCGATTCACGCGAGCCGGCGAAGGCCCGCCAGGCGGTGGGCACGGTTGCAGCCAGGTCCACCGGCAGCCGGTACTCCACGCGCGCGGTCATGCGGGTGTCCGACCGGGTCACCGTGGCCCCCACCAACTCGGCGGCCGGGGGCGCTGCCGGCCCTGGCGCCGGATCCTGCGCCAGGGCCACCGCGGGGGCCAGTGCGATCAGCAGGGCCCCGGGGAGGAGGGCGCGCCGCATGCGCCGCTACGGCTGGTTGAGAGCCGCGACGATGAGGTTCACGTACTCCTTCGACCCACTCACGTTGGGGTGAACGCCATCCGGCTCGAGCAGCGACGACTTGCGCGAGGCCGCCCGATGCCAGTCGACCACCCGGACGTTCTTGTTCGAGCGCAGGCCGGCGATCTGGCTGTTGAGCGGCTGCATCCAGAACTGCTTCTGGCCGTCGTTCCGCGTGAGGTGGTCACGCGTGTAGGTGTTGACCACCACGACGCGCGGCACCCTCTTGACGACCGCCATCATCTCGCGCCACTGCGCGGGGCTGACGGGCCCGTTGGTGCCCAGTGCGATGACCACCGCGCACGCCTTGGTGCCGAGGGCGGCGCGCATGGCCGAGATGCCCTCGGAGAACTGCCGGCTGGTGCGGGTGTCGACCTTCGCCGACGACCCGCCAAGGGCGCGCTGCAGGGCGCGCTTCTGGCCGTAGTTCTCGGTGGCCATCCAGAGCACGGAGTCGCCGACGGCAGCGCCGGCCGTGGCCGGGGTGCACTTGGCCTTCGTGCTCGGCTGGGACGAGGCGAGGCCCGTGGCGGGGATTACGGCAACCGCGAGGGCCGCAGCGCCGATGATGATGGGGATACGAGGCAAGATCGTCATGCCGGGCAGCGTACCGCCGGCCTCAGCCGACTCCCGGCACCGGGGGTACGTACGGAACCAGCACCACGAGCGAGAGCAGCGCGAGCACCGCCACCACGCCCACCCACGCGGCGATTGTCTGCCCCGGGTGCTCGCGCCACTTGCCATCCCATGTCTGGAACGCGCGGCGCAGCCCTGCCAGGCCGTTGCGCCGAATCGGCTGCTCCACGTACGTGTACGACAGCGCCGAGATGCCCACGACCAGGATCACCTGGATCGCCACCAGGGGGGCGCCCGACAGGGCGACGTCCTCCCCGGATCGGGTGAGCATGAGCACGGGCC
>JBIIJJ010000239.1:0-2662 GCA_044233875.1 Miltoncostaeaceae bacterium
GGCTGTCGGCGGTGGCGCCATCGCAGGCGACGTCGTCGGGCCCGGCCATCTGCGACGCGCTCGACCACAGGATCATGTCGGTGAGGTCGATCCTCATGCGGCCCGCCGTTCGCCCAGCACCTCGCGTGCCACCTGACGATCATCGAACGGGGTCACCACGCCATGGGCATCCTGCCCCGACTCGTGCCCCTTGCCGGCGATCAGCACCACATCACCCGGCCGGGCCATGGCAATGGCCTGCGCGATCGCCGCACGGCGGTCTGACTGCACCACGAGCTCGGCGGGCCCATCCACCGCACCGGCCACGATCTGCTCGATGATGGCGTCGGGGTCCTCGCCGCGCGGGTTGTCGGAGGTGACGATGCACACGTCGGCCAGCTGCCTGCCAATTGCGCCCATCTCGGGCCTCTTGCCGGTGTCGCGATCGCCCCCGCACCCGAACAGCACGATGAGGCGGCCACCCGCCGCGAGGGCGCGCGTGGCCTGGAGCACGTTCTGGAGCGAGTCCGGCGTGTGTGCGTAGTCGACAAGCACCTGGAAGGGCTGGCCCATCTCGATGGGCTCGAGCCGCCCCGGCACCCCGCGCAGCGCGCGGATGCCCTCGGCCACCTGCGCCTGGTCGAGCCCCATGGCCTCGCCCACCGCCACCACCCCGAGCACATTCAGCACGTTGAAGCGGCCGCGCAGGGCGCTCTCGATGCCCAGCGGGCCCCGCGGGGTGCGCAGCGTGGCCGCGAAGCCCCCGGGGCCCATCTGCAGTGCCTCAGGGGCCACATCGGCGTCGGCGGAATCGATGCCGTAGCCCACCACGGGGCGGCTGGCGGCGATGGCGCGCCCGTACGGGTCGTCAACGTTCACCGCAGCCGGGGGATCGTCGCCGTGCCCCTCGGGGCGCTCGAACAGGAGGCGCTTGGCGGCGAAGTACGACTGCATGTCCCCGTGGTAGTCGAGGTGATCGCGCGTGAGGTTGGTGAAGAGGGCACCCGCGAAGCGCAGGCCCGCCACGCGCCCCTGATGCAGCGCGTGCGACGACACCTCCATGGCGCAGGCGGTGTCCCCCGCGTGGCGCATGGCCGCGAGCAGCCCCTGTATCTCGACGCTCTCGGGGGTGGTGTGCGTGGGCACCGATGAGGCACCGCCCACCACCACCTCCACCGTGCCGATGAGCCCGCACGGCCGGCCAGTGGCGCGCAGCACCGACTGCATGAGGTAGGCGCAGGTGGTCTTGCCGTTGGTGCCGGTGATGCCAACGACGTCCATGTGCTCCGAGGGGGCACCCGCCAGGCGTGCGGCCATGAGCGCCATGGCCGCGCGGGGGTCGGCAACCACCACCTGGGCGACCGGCAGGTCGAGGGGCCGCTGCACGAGCAGCGCCGCCGCCCCGCGGCGCACGGCGTCGGGCGCGAAGTCGTGCCCGTCGGCGTGGGTACCGGGAAGGCATGCGAAGAGGTCGCCCGGCTGGACGTCGCCCGACCGGTACCTGATGGCCGTGATATCCGGGGTGGCCTCGTCCGGCGCCTCAATCCGGGCGCCGGGAACGCCGCCGGTCAGGTCGAACAGCCTCATCCGGGGGTCACGTTACCAGCGCCCCCGGCTACGCCATCAGGGCGCGATGTGCAGCTGGCGCAGGGCGAATTCGGTGATCTGCTCGAAGGCCGGGGCGGCCACGTCACCACCGTAGAAGCTGCCGGCCGCAGGCTCGTCCACCATCACCGCAACCACCACGCCCGGGCGGGTCGCCGGGGCGTAGCCCACGAACGATGCGATGTAGGTCTCGGTGTACTGACCGGTGTTCGGGTCGATCTTGTTCGCGGTGCCGGTCTTGCCGCCCACGGTGTAGCCCTCGATCTTGGCTTCCTTGCCCGTGCCGTCGTCGCTCACCACCTTCTGCAGCATGATGTTCATCTGCTCGGCGGTGGCGGGGCTGATGATCTGCTGCCCGCGCGGGTGCGTGATCACCTTGTCGCCCACCTTCTTCACCACGTGCGGCGGCACCATGCGGCCGCGGTTGGCGATGGCCCCGTAGGCCTCCGCGATCTGCGCGAGGGTCACCGACACGCCCTGGCCGATGGGGATGTTGAGGATCGACACACCGGACCAGTCCTCGAACTTGGGCAGCGATCCGGACACCTCGCCCGGGTAGTCGAAGCCCGTCTTGGCGCCGAATCCGAACTTCTGGATCCACTTGTGGGTGTTCGTCTCGCCCAGCTTCTGGGCGACCATCACCGTGCCCACGTTGCTGGAGTTCTGGAGGATCTCCTCGGTGGTCCACGAGACCGCAGGCCGGTAGTGGGCCTCCTTGAGGGTGCGGTCGTAGAGCGTGAGGGTCTCAGGCAGGTTGAACACCGTGTTGCGGGTGACCTTGCCGTCCTCGATGGCGCCCGCCACCGCCACGAGCTTGAAGGTGGAGCCGGGCTCGTAGGCGTCGGTGATCGACCGCACGCGCTCGGTCTCGGGCTTGAAGGTGTCGCGGTCGTTGGGGTTGAACCCGGGCACCGTGGCCATGGCCAGCACCTCGCCGGTGTCCGGCTTCATCACGATGGCCGATGCCGCGGTGGCGTCGTTCTCGTCGACCACCTGGGCCAGCACCGACTCGGTCTTCTGCTGGATGGCGCTGTTCAGCGTGAGCGTGATGGGGTTGCCCGGCGTGGGCGCGCGGTCC
>JBIIJJ010000240.1:0-2658 GCA_044233875.1 Miltoncostaeaceae bacterium
GGAAGGGATGCCCCGTGCTCGGGGCACGCCAGCTTCTCGGAGTAGGTCCACGACCGCTCGTCGCCGTCCACCTCCTGGATGCGCACGAGGCCGTCCGAGAGCCGGGATGCCGTCTCGAGGCTCTCGGTGAGGCGCCTGCGGAGGTCCGACCTCATCACCAGGCGGTCGACCACCACCTCGATGGTGTGCCTCTTGCTCTTCTGCAGGGCCGGCACGTCGTCGATGCCATGCACCTCGCCATCAACGGCCACCCGCGCAAACCCCTCCTCGCGGATGTGCTCGATCACGTCACGGTGCTCGCCCTTGCGATCGCGCACCACCGGCCCGAGCACGAGGAACCGTGTGCCCTCCGGCAGGGCCAGCACGCGATCGGCGATCTGCTCCACGCTCTGCCCGGCGATCTGCACCCCGCACACCGGGCAATGCGGCGTGCCGATGCGCGCATACAGCACGCGCAGGTAGTCGTAGATCTCGGTGACGGTGGCCACGGTCGACCGCGGGTTGCGGCTGGTGGTCTTCTGGTCGATCGAGATGGCCGGCGACAGGCCGTCGATGTCGTCGACGTCCGGCTTGTCCATCTGCCCCAGGAACTGCCGGGCATACGCGGAGAGACTCTCCACGTACCGGCGCTGGCCCTCGGCATACAGGGTGTCGAACGCGAGGCTCGACTTCCCCGAGCCCGACAGGCCGGTGATGACCACCAGCCGGTCCCGGGGGATCTCCACGGAGACGTCCTTGAGGTTGTGCTCCCGGGCACCGACGACGCTGATCGAACTCACTTGGGCCATCGTAACCCGGCCCGCCGTCGCCCCGGCCTGCGAACATGCGCCGCGTGACCACCGCACGTGAACGCGCCGACTGGGCGCGCCATGCCGAGGCCGCCATCAGCGCGGCCGGACTGCGTGCGGGCGGTGCCCGCAAGGCCGTTGTGGACCTGCTCGCCCGCCAGGAATGCTGCCTGAGCGCACAGGAGATCCGCGACGCCCTGGCGGCCGAGCCCGGCCCCACCCCGGGCATGGCCAGCGTGTACCGCGCGCTCGACACGCTGGGCGACCTTCACCTTGTGCACCGGGTGGACCTGGGCGGGCAGGTGGCAAGGTTCGAGCCCGCGCGCGCCGACGGCGAGCACCACCACCACGCCGTGTGCCGCGAATGCGGCGGCGTCACGCCCATCGGCGACGACGCCCTGGAGCAGGCCCTGCACGGCATGGCCGACCGCCTCTCGTTCGAGGTGGATGCCCACGACATCACCCTGCACGGCCGCTGCGCCGCATGCGCGGGGCGCGGGGAGCGTTAGCCCGGCCGCGTGAGCGCCCCCGTCCTGCCGTCGAAGGGTCGCACGATCCGTGGTGCGCTGCGCCCGAACAAGCAGGCGCCCCTGCTCTGGCGCCCCGCCATCGCCGCCCTTGCCGCAAGCGTGCTGGCGGGGTGGCTCACGTGGCTGGCCGGCTACCGGCCGCCCGAGGCCGCGCGCTTCATCGACGCGCACTTCGACCTGGGCTCGCGGATCGGCTTGGACTACCAGATGCTGGTGATCGCCGAGGTCATGCCCGCGGCAGTCACTGCCCTGTTCGTGATGCTCGGCGCCGTGTTCGTGCCGCGGAAGGAGAGCCTGCCCGCGGCGCTGCTCGGGGGCGCAGCGATGCTCGGTGCGTTGTTCCTGGCCTGGGGTGCGGTGAGGAGCCCCTGGGCCGTCGGGTCTGTGATGGCCGTGTTGTTCGCCCTCGGCCCCCTCAGCCGGCGCCACGGCGGGGTGGCAGCCGGGCTGGCGCCGCTGGTGGCGGTGGGGTTCTTCTTCTTCGCCGTGGTGGGTGAGGCCAAGCATCTCGACCCCGAGGGCGTGCTCGTGCAGGCGGGAATCGGAGCAGGCGCCGTGGTGGCGGTGCTCATCGTGCTGTGGCTCATCCGCATCACCACCGGTTTCGCGCTGCTGCACCAGCCGCCGGCCAGGCCGAAGGGGGCCCCGCCCCCGCCGTTCCTCTCGGGGGGCATCGCCATGCGCCAGGCCCTGCTGCTCGGCGTGCTGCTGGGAACCACCGCGGGCCTGTGGGCCGCTACGAAGGACCACAACTACTTCTGGGTGATGATGACTTTCTGGGCCATCACGCAGGCCACCCCCGACGCCACGTTCGACAAGGGCATCAAGCGGGCGGTCGGGGTGATGGGGGGCTGCCTGCTCATCGGCGCCCTGGCGACCGTGGCGACGCCGGACGTCGTGGTTTCCGTCGCATTCGTCGCGGTCTTCGTGGGCATCGCGTGGTGGATGCGCAACTACATCGTCTACATCGCTGCCATCTCGATGATGACCGTTGCACTGCACCGCGAGATCAGCGACTACTCGTTCGGGCACTGGGCGCTGCTGCGCGTGCTCGACACCCTGGTGGCCCTCGTGATCGGCTTCGGCGCCTACTGGCTGGTGGTGAGCCTGCCGGAGGAAAGGAAGGCAAGGCGCGAGGGCATCGCGCGCACGTGATCCGCAGCTAGGCGTCCACCGCAGCCGGAGCGCTCACGCGCGGGATGCGGGGCAGTACAAACCGCATCAGCACGACCAGCACGGCCACGATGGCGCACCCGATGAGCGTGGCGCCCGCCCGCGCCTCGCCGGTTTGCGCAATGGCGCTGCCCGTCTGCCCCGCCGACACCAGCAGCACCACCGCC
>JBIIJJ010000093.1:0-6287 GCA_044233875.1 Miltoncostaeaceae bacterium
AGCGACGCGTACGAGTAGAGGCGGCCGATCTCGTTCTCGATGCGTGCCATCTCGGCCAGGGCCTCGGCAAGCCCGGGGCCCTCCATCGCGGCAACCGTGCCGCGGTAGCGGGTCTCGAAGGCCGCGCAGTCCTCCAGCGCGGCGGCGAGGCGCGTGCGGCAGTCGTCGGCGGATGCGCAGAGGGGGGAGAGGTCCCAGCGGACGCCTTCGGCGCGTGGTGCGGAGTCGGTCGTGGTCATGCGGTCACGTTATCCCAGCACCGCGGACATGAGCCGGTCGAGCGTGTCCTCCGGCAGCGGTGGGTTGCCGGTATCACCCGGGTGGAAGGGGCTCGTCGACCGGTGGTAGTCGGATCCACCGGATGGGATCAGGTCGTACTTGCGCGCAAGCGCCCCGTACTCGGCGAACTGGTCGGGGGTGTGCTCGGGGCGGTGCACCTCGATTCCCGCGAGCCCGACCCGTGCGAGACGCCCCACGAACGGATCGAGATGGGCAGCATCGAGCCTGAGGGTGCCCGGGTGCGCCAGCACGGGCACGCCACCGGACTCGCGTACCAGCGACACGCCCTCCTCCACGCCGAGGCCGTCGGAGCCCACGTACGCCGGCCGGCCATCCCCGAGGTAGAGGTCGAAGGCCTCCTTGCGCTCCTGCACGTGACCCGCCCGTATCAGCGCCTCGGCGATATGCGGGCGGCCGAGGGGGGCGCCTGCTGCGCCATCCAGCACGTCGTCCCAGTCGAGGTCCACGCCCATCCCGTTGAGGCGGTCCACCATCTCGCGGGCGCGCTCCACGCGGATGTCGCCGAAGCCGGCGATCAGTCCCGCCAGTGGCTCCGGGGCCGGCTCGTCGAAGTATCCCAGCAGGTGCATGCTGCCGTGGGGGACCTTGATGGAGAGCTCGATGCCCGGCACCACGTGTACGCCGATCGCCCGCCCGGCGGCCTGGGCGTCGGCGACCCCGGCCATGGTGTCGTGGTCCGTGATGGCCAGGACGTCCACGCCCCGCCCTGCCGCGTACTCGACGAGGTCCGCGGGGTCATGCGCGCCGTCGGACCGGTTGGTGTGTGAGTGCAGGTCGAGCGCCATCGGAATCCGACGGTACCATCGGCCCCGTCATGGGACGCATTCGACGGGAGGGCGCGGGCGACACCCGCGCGGTGTACTCCACCGAGTCGGGCCGCATCGATGAGCCCGCTGCCACCCGGCCGTCGCCCGGGAGCGCCGACGGCATCGTGCGGGTATCGCGCACGAAGGCGGGTCGGAAGGGCAAGACGGTCACGCTGGTCACCGGCCTGCCTCCCGCCGACCTGGGTGACGTGGCCAAGGAGCTCAAGCGCCTCTGCGGATCCGGCGGCGCGGTGAAGGACGGTGTTGTCGAGGTGCAGGGTGACCACCGCGACAAGGTGGCCGCGCACCTCGGCCAGCGCTTCACGGTGAAGATCGCGGGCGGCTGAGCCTCAGGCGCGCTCGATGGCCAGGCGAAGGCCCGTTGCGCGCTTGAACACCGGGGCCTCCTGCCGGGCCGACCACATGGCAACGTCCACATCGCCGTGTGCACGCACCCAGAGGGTGATGAGGTCCTGGTCGCGCGCGCAATCGATGCCCGTCACGGCGCGTGCGCGGCCCACCTCCAACTGCTCCGCGATGCGCAGGCACGCCGCCAGCCTGAGCATGCGCTCCTCGTCACGGGGCCTCAGCAGCGCCCCCAGCGCCCCCGGTGACTGGATCGACTTGCGGTGACCGCGCACGAGCTGGGCGATGATCACCAGCTCTCGGTGGCGGAACCCCGGCAGCCCGGCGTTCAGCACCAGGTAGTGCCCGTGCTTGTGATGGTCGTTGTAGTCCACCAGCGTGCCCACGTCGTGGAGGAGGGCGGCCGCGTGCAGCCACTCGCGCTCGCGCGGGTCGCCGTCGTGCAGGCCCAGCCTCGCCAGGCCGTCGAAGATGTCGAGGGCGATGCGCGCCACCTGCTCGCAGTGCGGCCGGTCGTAGCCGTACACGCCGGCGAGATCGCGCACGCTCGTGGCGCGGACGTCCGGCACGAGCGGAGGGTCGGCGGGTGCGAGGAAGGCCTCCCAGAACACGCCCCAGCGCAGCCCCTCGGCGCAGACCTCCACGCGGTCGACGTCCGACGCCTGCATGAGGGCGTCCATCACCACGGCCCCGGCCAGCATGATGTCGGCGCGGTCGGCCTTGAGCCCCGGGATGCGCCGCCGCTCGCGCCGGGGCAGGTCCGTCATCTGCTCGATGAGATCGCGCAGCGCCGTGCGCTCGAGCAGGTAACCGTGCACCTCGCCCAGCGGGTATCCGGATGCCTTCTGCGCCATGGCGGCCAGCGTGCGCACGGCACCGCCCATGGCCACCACGCGCCCGCCGCTGGAGATCCAGTGATCGAGGTGGAACACGTCGAGCGCATGCCGCCTGAGCGCCTTCACGTCGTCGCGCGTCTGGACTGCGGCGGCCATGTAGGCATCGGTCATGCGCACCGCGCCGAGGGGCTGGCTCATGGAGCGCGTGAGCAGGCGGTCCTCCACCCGCCCCACCTGGATGCTGCCGCCACCGAGCTCCGCCACCAGGCCATCCGTGAGGGTCGTTCCGTTGACGGCCCCGAGGTACCCGTAGCGGGCCTCCTCCTCGCCCGACACCACGCGCGCCGGCAGGCCGGCATCCAGGATCGCCTGCAGCACCTCGTCGCCGTTCGGGGCATCGCGGATTGCGCTGGTGGCCACGGCGCGCACCTCGTTCACCTCTGAGCCATCGCAGAAGCCCGCAAACAGCCGGGCCACCCGCGCGGCCCGCTCCACGGCATCGGGCGCGATGGGGGCGCCCGGCGCGGTGCCCTCGGTCAGGCGCACCACCTCGCGCACCTCGTCCACGAGCCGGAACGTGCCGCCCTCGCGGTACTCGAAGACCACGAGGCGGAACGTGTTCGACCCCAGGTCCGCCACGGCCAGGCGACGGCGCGGGCCGGCGCCGCCGGATTCGCGCGATACCCTAGAACCCATGTCGACCGGTCCCCTCGAACCACCCTCCGTCGGCGAATCGGGGGATGCGCTCGCGCCCATCGCCCCACGTCACCTTGCGTGGCCGGACCACTTCGACACCACCGCAGACGTGGAGGCCGCCTGGGACCGCGCCCTGGCCACGCGTCCGTCGGCCGACCGGCGCACGCTCGTGCGCGCCGATGCCTTCGCGCGCGCTCGCCACGAGGGGCAGAACCGCCGCGGCAGCGACACCCCCTACTGGGTGCACCCGGTGAGGGTGGCCATGGGCCTCATGCAGTGGGGGGTTACCGATCGCGATGTCCTTGTGGCGGCGCTGCTGCACGACGTGGTGGAGGACACCATCACCACCCCCGAGGACGTGCGCGGCGCGTTCGGCGCGCGTGCCGAGAACCTGGTGGTGTGGCTTACCGCCCCCGACGGACGGCTCGCCGGTGACGCGGTGCGCGAGTACTACCGTCGACTTCTCGAGCAGGCCCCCCCGGATGCGCACCTCCTCAAGATCGCAGATCGGTCGGACAACCTGCGCAGCATCCAGGCCCTCGTGATGCGCACGGGCGACACGCATCGCCGCTGGGCCGGGGCCTATCTCAATCGCACGCAGTGGCAGGTGCTTCCCCTTGCGGCCGAGGCGCCCTCCCGGGCGCGCGTGGCGCTGGTCACGGCGATGGCCGATCTCGCGCCGCTGGTGGAGCCCCTCGGCTTCACCGAGCCCTAACACGGTCGCCACGCGCCCGTCGTACTCCCGCGAGTTGGATTCCCTCCAGATGAGGTGGGTTCCACACACGCACGAGGAGGACATGATGGGCACCGTCATCGACATGGGCAGCAGGGAGGTGGTGGACGTGGATCGCGTCGCCGCCCTCCTCGACCGGCTGGAGTGGAGGCTCGATGAGCCGTGCTCCGTCTCCGGATGTTCGCACGATGGGCAGTGCTGCGGATCGGCTGGCGAGGCGCATCTGCCCACAGCCGCATAGTCCCCTTCGGGGTTCGGGGGGCGTCACGTGCCGGGGCAGGGCTCCGTCCCAGGCACAGGCGCCCCCCGTTGCATTTCCGGGCTCAGTGCCCGGGCAGTTCGATCTCCGCCAGGTAGGGCGCCGTCGCCATCGGGGCGATGCCGAGCCGGCCGGCGGCCATGTCGAGCACGGCGTCGCCCGCGACCTCACGACGCCATCCCCGGCCAAGCGCGCACTCCTGCGGGTCGCTGCCCGTGAGCGCGTTGGCCAGGAATGAGTCGATGTCGTCCCGCGTCGCCACCAGGCCGGGAGCCAGGTCCACTGCCGCCGCGCGCGCGCTCACGAGGATCTGGGCAAGCGGCGTGAGCGTCTCGAGGCGCGCCTGCACCGCGGGGGGTGGCGGCGGGCCGAGTGCGATGGGCGGGTCGCCGTCGCCCTCGGCAAGCGCGCCCAGCAGGGACGCGGCCTCGCGGTCACGCATGGCCGAGGGCACGCCGCGCTCCGAGAGCAGCGCGCCCGGGGTGGCCGGGCGGCGTCGCACGATCTCGATGAGGGTGCGATCGGGCAGGAGCCAACCCACGGGACGGTCGCGCCGGCGGGCCTCCAGCTCGCGCCACGCCGTGGCGCGGCGCAGCACCGCCCTTTCGGCCGGCTGCAGGCGCCCCTGCCCCTTCACCTTGCGCCAGGCCTCGAAGGGGTCGGGTGCCACGCGTGCGTCTGGGCCGTAGCGCCGCTCGTGCTCCTCGAGCACCCAGTCCGTGCGGCCGAGATCGGCGGCGCGGCGCATCAGTTCGTCGACGAGCGCGAAGAGGTGCTCCACGTCCGTGGCCGCGTAGTCGAGCTGGGCACGGGTGAGTGGGCGGCGCGACCAGTCGGAGTAGCCCTCGGTCTTCGCCACCCGGACGTCGAGCACCCGCTGCAGCAGTGCGCCGAGGCTCTGCCCGGCGCCGAGGCCCACGAAGCCCGCGATCAGCTGGGAGTCGAGGAGGTTGGACGGGCGCACGTCGAACCCGAGGGCGAAGAGCGTGAGGTCGGCGCTGGGGGCGTGCATCACCACCTCCACGGCAGGATCAGCCAGCAGGGCGGCGATGTCGTCGAGCGGGCCGCCCTCGATGGGGTCGATGAGCGCGATCTCGTGATTCGTGGCCACCTGCGCAAGGCAGGGGATGGGGGCGTAGGTGCGCTCCCAGAGGAACTCCACGTCGAGGGCCATGCGGCCGGCATCGCGGATTCTCCCGGCAAGTTCTGCCACGCCCTCGGGCGTATCGATGATGGTGGCGCTCTCGCTCACGGCGCCTAACATTAGGCGCGATGCAGGTGTCGGGGCTGACCAAGGCGTTTGGACCGCGCACGCTGTTCTCGAACGTCTCGTTCAGGCTCGGTCCCGGGGACCGGCTTGCCGTGGCGGGACGGAACGGCGCGGGCAAGACGACGTTGCTGAGAATCCTCGCCGGGCTGGAGGATGCCGACGCCGGGTCGGTGTCGATTCCGCGTGGCGAGCGCGTGGCCCTGCACGATCAGCGTCCCGATGCCAAGGCGGCGGGCACCGTGCGGGAATACGTGGAGCAGGGGCTGTCCCACGCCCGTGACGCCGAGCAGCGCATGGCCGAACTCGAGGCGCGCATGGCGGCGGGCGATCATGGGCCGGACACCATGGCGGCATACGACCGGGCCCAGGCCGACCTCGAGGCCGCGGGCGGTTACCACTGGCGCGCGTGGGTGGAGCGCGTCACGCGTGGGCTGGGGCTCACCGAGCAGCACCTCGACCGCCCCCTCTCCAGCCTGTCCGGCGGTGAGCTCACGCGGGCGTCCCTGGCCCGCGCGCTCGCAGGGCGACCCCAGGTGCTGCTGCTCGACGAGCCCACCAACCACCTCGACCTCGAGGCCATGGAGTGGCTCGAGGGCATCGTGCGCGACCTCGATGCCGCCGTGGTGATCGTGTCGCACGATCGGTGGTTCCTCGAGTCGACCTGCACGGGGGTGCTCGACATCTCCCAGGGGCGCGCGAAGCTCTGGCCCATGGGGTACTCGGCCTTCCGCAGGGCCCGCGCCGAGGACGAGGCGCAGCAGGCGGCGCTGGCCGACAGGCGCAGGGAGGAGATGGAGCGCCTCGAGCGCTTCGTCACCCGTTGGCGCGCCGGCACGCGGGCCCGGCAGGCCAAGTCGCGGGCCAAGAAGCTCGAGCGGCTCGAGCCGGTGGCGGCGCCCAGCCGCGAGCGCTCGCTGTCGTTCGGCTTCCCGAAGACCGAGCGGCCAGGGCGGGTGGTGCTCGAGGCCGACGGCCTGCGGGTGGAGGTTGCGGATCGCGTGCTGGTGGATGGTGCGGGCTT
>JBIIJJ010000154.1:0-4502 GCA_044233875.1 Miltoncostaeaceae bacterium
GCTTCACCATCGAGCGCGACCAGCGCGTGGCGGTGGTGGGGCCCAACGGCGCGGGAAAGACCACCACCGTCGAGACGCTCCTCGGGCAGCGGGATGCCGCCGCGGGGCGGGTGAGCATGGGGCACAAGGTGCTGCCGTCGTACTTCAGCCAGCACGCCCGTGAATACGACGAATCGCGCACCCTCGCCGAGACCGTCAAGGCCGGCACGTCGCTCACCGAGACCGAGGCTCGCACGCTGCTCGGGCGCTTCCTGTTCCCGGGTGAGCTCGCCGATCGCACCGTGGAGGGGCTCTCCGGCGGCGAGCGGCGGCGCCTGAGCCTCGTGGCCCTGGTTGCCGAGGGCGGAAACCTCCTGGTGCTGGACGAGCCCACCAACCACCTCGACATCGAGAGCCGTGAGGCCCTGGAGGACGCCCTGCTCGCGTATGACGGCACGGTGATCCTCGTGTCGCATGATCGCGCGCTGATCGACGCGGTCGCCACCCACACGCTCTCCATCGAGGACGGCACCGCGGTGATGCGCTCGGGGGGCTACGCCGACCTCGTGGCCCTGCGCCAGGCGGCCGAACCGGAGGCACCGGCGCCCGCGGGTTCTGCCGGGTCCCGTGGCGCCAAGCGCGCGGCCGGGGCCCGCAGCGCACCCCGCCCGTCCAATGGGCGCCTCGCCCGCGAGGTGAGCAAGCTCGAGACGCGCATCGCGGGAATCGAAGGCGACCTCGTCGCCGTCGAGGCGCAGGTGGGGGAGGCGCAGTCGGCGGGCGACCTCGACCGGGTGACCGCCCTCGGCGAGCAGCATCGCCAGCTGCAGGACGACCTCTCCTACGCCATGGCGGAGTGGGAGGACCGTGCCGCCATGCTCGCGGAGGGCACGTGAACGAGCAGGGCTTCACTGACGACGTGTATGAGCGCCTGCGGGGCATCTGCACCGCGGTGGCAGTGCTGGCGGGCGATGCGGCTCCCGAGTCGACCCTGACGGGACCAGTGGCATTCGTGTCGGCCGGTCGCGTGTCGGTCGTCGTGGATGCGGAGGCCGGACGCCGGCGCACCATCGCGCTGCTGCAGGAGGGCGACGCCCTGGTGCTGCCCGCCGGTGGCTGGCCCGGGGCGCCGGGTGCGCGCGTGCGGGCGGCCACGGATGCGGAGTTGCTGGTGCTCAACCGCGAGATCGGCGACGTCCTGTGCTCCGACGCCGGGCTGGGCGCATGGATCGTGCGGGCCATGGCCTCTGCGGTTGCCGATCGCGAGCTCTCGGTCGCCATCGCGCTCGAGCCACGACTCGAGCGGCGGCTGGTGCTGAAGCTGCGCCAATTGGCCGATCGCTGGGGCAAGGTGACGCCCGAGGGCGTGAGGCTCGACCTCAGGGTGACCCATCAGGAGCTGGGCGACATGATCGGCGCCGCTCGCGAATCGATCACCGTTGCGCTCGGGCGGCTGCAGGACCAGGGGGAGATCATCGTGCGCCGCCGCACGGTGATCATCCGCCGCATGGACGATCAGGACGGAACGGCCACCGAGACCGCGTAGCGGCCCAGTTCATCCTGGTGCCATCCGGCCAGCCTGAGTCCGGCATCCGCGTAGAGCCGCTCCACCGACTCGTGCGTGAACTTGCACGAGATCTCGGTGCGGATCGTGGAGCCCGCCTCGATGGGCACCACGATGCCGAGGCCGGCGATCGACCAGTTGATGTCGCGGCGCGCGCGGAGGTGCATCTCGATGCGCGATGCCCGGGCGTTCCACCGCGCCAGGTGCGCGAAGTCGTCGGGGTCCGCGTCGCCGGCGAATGCCGTGTTCACGTGCCGCACGATGTTGCGGTTGAACTCCGCGGTGACGCCCTCGGGGTCGTCGTAGGCACGCACCAGCACCTCGGGGTCATGCGCGAGGTCGGTGCCGAGCAGCAGGGCGTCCCCGGGGCGCAGCAGGCGGGCGAGGCGCCTCACCATCGTGCGGCGCGGGCCCGGCTCGAGGTTGCCGATGGTGCCACCGAGGAATGCGACGAGCCTGCGGCCCGACGCCGGGCGGCGCGGGATGCGCGAAAGGTGGCGCGAGAAGTCGCCGGCCACTCCGTGCACGCGGGTGCCGGGGTAGGCGGCCGCGATGTCACCCGCGCTCGTGGCGATCGACCCGGGGCTGATGTCGAAGGGGATGAACCGCTCGAGTGACCCCGCCCGCTCCATGGCGTCGAGGATCGTGCGCGTCTTGTGGGCGGCGCCGGAGCCGATCTCCACGAGTTCGGTGGGCGCGTGGGCGGCCACGATGGAGTGCATGTGGGCTTCGAGCAGCGACTGCTCGGTGCGCGTCTGGTAGTAGGCGTCGAGGCCCGTGATGCGCACGAACAGCTCACACCCGGCATCGTCGTAGAACCACCGGGCCGGCATGGTGGGCGTGGCCGCCGTGAGGCCGCGGCGCAGCTCGTCTGCAGCCGCGCCATCGTCGCCGGCGGCAACGTGGCAGTCGAGGCGCCAGGGGCGCACGGCCACGGTGCGGGTACGCGAACCGGTGCTCATGCGGCGTCCCAGGCCACGCGCAGCCCCGCGAAGATCTGGCGGCGCTGGGGCAGGTCCCAGTTGCGGAAGGTCGTGCGTGCGGCCACGTGCTGCGTGGCCCACGATCCGCCGCGCAGCACGCGGTAGCCATCGCGGAAGAACGGCTCGGCGTACTCGCGGTAGGGGAACGCGCGGAAGCCCGGGTAGGCGTCGAACTCGGTGGAGGTCCACTCCCAGACGTCACCCAGCATGTGCTGGCACCCGGATGGCGCCGCGCCATCGGGGAACGCGCCCGCGCGGGCCGGGCGGAAGGCGGTCTGGCCCAGGTTGGCGCGCCCGCGGAAGGCGGAGTGACCCCATGGCGCCCATGCGTCGTCGGCCGATTGCGGGTCGTGCCGGGCCGCGAACTCCCACTCGGCCTCGGTGGGAAGCCTGCCGCCCGCCCAGCGTGCATGCGCCTCGGCCTCGAAGAACGACACATGGCAGAGGATCTCGGCCGGGTCCACCGGCTCGGTGCAGCCGAACCACGTGCGGGTCCAGCCCCCGGCGCCATCGCGCTGCCAGTGCAGGGGTGCCTCGGCGCCCGTCTCCTGACGCCACCGCCAGCCCTCCGGGCTCCAGAGGCGCTGGTCGTCGTAGCCGCCGTCGGCCATGAACGCGAGGTGGCGCCCGATCGTCACGGGGTTGCGGTCGATGCGGAAGGGCGCCACGTGCACGACCCGGGCCGGGCGCTCGCAGTCGAGGGCACCGAGCCCCCCATGGGCACCCATCACCATGGAGCCGCCGTCCACGTGCAGGGGCTGGGCGTCCTCCGGCCCACCCGCGCCCGGGGGCAGCGCGCCGGCGCAGGGGGAGTAGGCCCCGGCCGGCATGAGCTGCAGGGTCTGCAGCAGGGTCTCATCGTGCTGCGCCTCGTGCTGGGCCACCATGTGCCACACGAAGCCGTTCGCGGTGAGCTCCGGCCCATCGGGCGAGGCGTCGGCGCCGGCCAGCACCTGCAGCGCCTTCTCGCGCACGGCGCGCATGTACTCGAGCGACTCGTCGCCATCGAGGATCCGGATCTCCCCGCGCACCTCGCGCGGCGTCTCGAAGGCGTCGTAGGTGCCCTGCATGTCGGGGTGCAGGGGCCGCTCATCGGTGAGGGCGCTGACCAGCCACAGCTCCTCGTATGCGGCGATGTGAGCCAGGTCCCAGGCCGGTGGGCTCATGATGGGATCGGGCGTGCGCGCGATCCACTCGGCATCGAGGGGGTCGACGAGCTCGAGGGTGCGGGTGCGCACCTCCACGAGGCGCTCGGCGAGGGAATCCGTGCTGCTGCCCATGCGCCAACCTTGCCCGACGCGCGTGGCACCCCGCGCATGGTGCGGCGGTACCCGTGCTCACTTTGTGAAATCCCTCACCCTTTGGGTGGGTGAGGGATTTCACGAAAACGGCTACTCCGTTGAGAGGTTCGGGTCGGCCTGCTGCGTGACGGGGTGGACCGCGAGGAAGTGCTCACCCGGCTCGTCGATGAGGGCCGCAAGGCCGGCGGCCTCGCCATCCTGGCCCGACGCGGCGAGGGCGTCCCGGTAGGCGGAGAGCAGCTCCACGACGTTCATGGCGTCCTCGGTACCGTCCTCGATGTGCACCAGGCTCACCTTGGCGGCCTTCGAGAGCCGTCGGCGGATCGCCGACTCGTCGAGGTTCCACTCGGGGTTCTGGCGCACGTACACCACGCCGCCCGTCATGCCGGAGCACAGCCACGGGCCGGGGTCACCCAGCACCACCACGCGGCCGCCGGTCATGTACTCGAACGCGAAGCCCTTGCAGTTGGCACGGGCCCCGAGGGCGCCGATGCGGTCGTCGATGGGCCCGCCGGGCTCTCCTCCCAGCACCATGTCGGCGCCTGACAGGCGGATTCCCGCGCGCGCGTCGGCGTCGCCTTGGATGAGGAACAGGCCCCGCTGGGCGCCGTATGCGAACGACTTGCCCACATGGCCACCCACCCAGGCGCCGTCGTCGGCGCGTGCCTTGAGCAC
>JBIIJJ010000241.1:0-2649 GCA_044233875.1 Miltoncostaeaceae bacterium
TCCGGGGCGTAACCTCGCAACCATGAGGGCGGCCGACCATAGCGGGGCGGCGGGCCCGATGGAGGCGCGTACGGAATGGCCCAGTCAATACCCAAGAGCGAGTTCGTGAACCCGGACGCACGCATCAGGTGCCTCACGCCTGACTGCTGGGGCGACCTGATGCTCTTCCCCACCGGTGACACCGACCAGGACGGCATCCCGGCGTTCTCCAATGCCACCCTCTGCCCGCTGTGCCTGACCGGGTTCGACCTGGAACCCGACATCACCGATCGCGACCTCTACCTGCGCGTGTCGTGGATGCGCGCCAACCCGGGTCAGTCGCTGCCGGACGACATCCCGATGCCCGACGGCGACACGTGACGGGCGCCCCCGACCTGTTCGGCGACGCCGTCGAGCGCACGCTCTCGGGGTCGCGTCCCCTGGCCGCCCGCATGCGCCCGCGCTCGCTCGACGAGGTGGCCGGCCACGCCGATCACCTGGGGGCCGACGGGTTCCTGCGCAGGGCCATCGCCGACGACGACGTGCCGTCGCTGATCCTCTACGGACCCCCGGGCACGGGCAAGACCACGCTGGCCCGCGTGGTGGCCACAAGCACGCAGGCCGAGTTCGAGGAACTCTCGGCGGTGTCGGCAGGGCTGGCCGACGTGCGGGCGGTCATGCAGCGGGCGCGCGACCGGCTGGCGGCGGGCACGCGCACGGTGCTCTTCATCGACGAGATCCACCGCTTCACCAAGAGCCAGCAGGACGCCCTGCTGCCGGCGGTGGAGGATGGCCTGGTGGTGCTGATCGGCGCTACCACCGAGAACCCGTACTACGAGGTGAACGCCGCCCTGGTGTCGCGCATGCGCGTGCTGCAACTGCAGTCGCTCGAGACCGCCGACGTCATGGGCCTGATCGACAGGGCCATCGCCGACGATCGTGGCCTTGCGGGCGCGGTGACGGTGACCCCCGAGGCCCGCGAGGCCATCACGCGCCTGGCCGGAGGCGACGCCCGCTACGCGCTCAACCTGGTCGAGGCGGCGGCCGGCCTGGCAGGCGACTCGCCCGTGACACCCGAGGTGGTGGAGCGCGCCGGCGGCGGGCGCGCCGTGGTGTACGACAAGGACGGCGACCAGCACTACAACGTGGTGTCGGCGTTCATCAAGTCGCTGCGCGGCAGTGACCCCGACGCCGCGCTCTACTGGATGGCGGTGATGCTGGAGGGCGGCGAGGACCCCAAGTTCATCGCCCGGCGCATGATCGTGGCGGCCAGCGAGGACATCGGCAACGCCGACCCGCGTGCGCTCGAGGTTGCCGTGGCCGCCGCGCGCGCGCTGGAGTTCGTGGGGCTGCCCGAGGCGCGCATCAACCTGGCCCAGGCGGCCACCTACCTGGCCCTCGCCCCCAAGAGCGACGCCTCGTACCGGGCAATCGACGCCGCGCTCGCGCAGGTGCGCCACGAGGGTGCGCGCGTGCCGCCACTTGCGCTGCGCGATGCCAGCCGGGCCAACCGCGAGAACCTGGGGCACGGCACGGGATACGTGAACCCCCACGGCGTGCCGGGGCGCGTGACAGACCAGTCGTACATGCCCGAGGGCATGGAGCACGTGAGGTTCTTCGAGCCCGGTGGCACGGGCCCCGAGGGCGAGCTCTCCGCACGCCTGGCCGCGCTTCGCGCCCGGGCACGGGGCGCCTCGGCGTCTGACACCATGCCGCCGTCAGGCGACCGGGAGGACGACGGGTGAGCATCGAGGTGCAGATGGGGCCGATGTCGGCGGGCGAGTTCCGCCGGCTGTTCCGCTACGCGGAGTCGGAGTCATCCGGCGAGCGCGCCCAGGGCAAGGCGGAGGATCCGCTTCGCACGGTGGCCGAGATCATCGTGCGCTACGGCGGCACCGCGGAGGGCGAGGAGATCTTCCGCGTCTCGCTGCCCGATGACGCCGACGACGAGGTCTTCGCAATCCGCGCCTCGCTCATCCGCGAGGGAGTGTCCCATCGGCTCGAGCAGCACCTCGAGGGTGGCCTGACCGAAGAGGTGTCGTGGCACACCCACGGCGACCACGACCACGAGCGCGCAGTGGTGCGCACACGGGGCGGCAATGTGGCGCTGGTGGCGGCGGCCTGGGCCGAGATGGCCGTGACCTGCGCGGACGCCGACATCCGCGACCGCCTCAATGACTACTTCTTCGTGGACGCCACCGGGCACCACGTGACGGAGATCCCCCTCGACGTGGACGACGACATCGCCGACGACGAGCGCGAGGCCGGTGGCGTGCCGCTCATGCTGGGCGATGAGTGGGCGCTCGTGGCCCGGTACCACGGCGACCTCGAACTGCGTGACCGCCTCAACGACCTCTTCGCCGGCCGCCGCGAACTCGGCGTGCCCGGCGACCCCGACGACCTGGCCTAGCGTGGGCGCGAGCGGCGACCTGACCGCCGAGGAGCGCGCGCGCGTCGCTCCCTTCGTGACCGACCCGGACGGGCCGGTCTTCGCGCTGCAAGGCCTGCCCGAGGCAGTGAAGGGCGCGCTGTTCGCGCGGTACTCGAGAAGCCCCAACTCGGTGCGCCGCATCCTGCTCGACGAATTCATCAGCACGGAGAGCGTGTCTGGCACCGGAACGGTGCCTGACACGGCGGTTGAAGTAAGCCTGCCGAACGACGCAGACCAAC
>JBIIJJ010000242.1:0-2632 GCA_044233875.1 Miltoncostaeaceae bacterium
CGAGATGCGGGCCACAACCACCATGCCCACGGCAGCCGGCAGGATCGCCGCCCCGGCCTCGAGCGTGGAGTAGCCGAGCACGTTCTGCATGAACTGCTGCCCGATGAACATCGAGCCCATCAGCGACCCGAACACGATCATGCCGGCCACGGTGGGCACCCAGAACAGGCGCCGGCGTGCGTAGTGGAGGTCGTACATCGGGTACCGCGCCTTCACCTCCCGCCAGGCGAAGAGTCCGACGAACACCACCGACGCGGCCAGCAGCACCAGCGCGGTGGTCAGCCCGTTGGGGGCTGAGATGGTGCCGAGCCCCATCACGAGCGCCGCCACCATCACCACGGAGAGGATTCCCCCCCAGTGGTCCACGGGTGTCGTCGACTCGTTCACGTGGGCCGGAACGCTGACGATCACCAGGATGAACCCGATCACCGCGATGGGCACCGCGATGAGGAACACCGACCCCCACCAGAAGTACTCGAGCAGGAAGCCGGCGATCACGGGCCCGAGCACGGCGCCGCCGGCGCCGAATGCCGACCACATGGCGATGGCCTTGGCGCGCCCCGGGCCCTCCGACCACAGCGCGGTGATGAGCGCCAGGGTGGTGGGGAAGGCCATGCCGGCGGCGACGCCCGTGAAGATGCGGCCGGCCACGAGCACCTCGGTGGTGGGCGCCCAGGCGCTCATGGCGCTTGCCGGCACGGTGAGCGCCAGGCCCAGCAGGAGCATGCGCCTGCGGCCGTAGCGGTCGCCGATGGCCCCCAGGTACAGCACCGACATCGCAAGGCCCAGGGTGCAGCCCAGCGCCACCAGCGTGAGCCCGGTCTGCGAGGTGCCGAGGGAGCGGCTGATGTCGGGCAGGGCCACGTTGGCCACCGACAGGTTGATGTTGCTCACCAGCGCACCGAGGATGAGCGCGATCAGCACCATGCCGGCCCGCGCGGGAACGCCGCTCGTGGCGGCTGTGGGGGTGCGGCTCATTGGCGGAAGGCTACAAAGCCGCAGAAAGCGGCGTGCCGCGAGCGCGTGCGCGAGACTGTCGCAATGCCTCCCCAGGAATCCACACTCGAACTGCTCGCGCGCATCATCAGCGGCATCGTGGCCGCATGCGCCCTGATCGCCGTGGCGCTGAGCGCCGTATGGGTGGCGACCGACGAGCAGTCATCGGGCTCATGGGTGCCCGTACTGCCATGGGCCGTCATCGCTGTGATCAGCCTGGTGGTCTTCGGGGCCCTGCTGGCCCGGTCACGTGCCCGGCACGCCGCACGCGGCTGATGCCCGGGCCCGTGACCTGGCTATGGCCTGACTACGAGAGGCGGATGGTGTTGGAGGGTGCCGACAGGCCTGCGCTGTTGTAGGCGCGCACGCGCACCTTGGCGCCCGCCTTGGCAAGCCTGGTGCGCACCGTGGGGGTGAGCGAGGTGGTCCTGCCCACGACCCTGCCGTCCACCAGCACCTGGTAGCCAACTCCCTTGCCCTTGATGCTCAGGCGCAGGCTGCCGGCGGCGCGCTTGGCGGCCACCAGCGTGGGCGTTGCCGGGGCGCTCATGGCCCTGCGCGGCGCTGCCGGGGCGGCGGCCGGGCTGGCGGGGAGCGGAGCGGTTTCCGGGGTCACATCGGCCACCGGCGCAGCGGGAGCGGTGGGCGTGACGCCTGAGGCGATGTTCACGAGGGCGTTCGGCGAGCCGGCGGGGTCGCTCACAACGTTGCGGGTGGCCCCTGTCACCAGCGCGTCGCGCACCGCAGCGGGCGTGGCGCTGGGCCGGGCCGACAGCAGCAGGGCGGCGGCACCCGCGGTGTGCGGAGCTGCCATGGACGTGCCCGACAGCGTGGCGGTCGCGGTGGCCGACGTGTACCAGGCCGAGCGGATCGACGAGCCCGGGGCGAAGACGTCGAGGCACGAGCCCCAGTTCGAGAAGGAGGAGCGGCCGTCGCTGGAGGTGGTGGATCCCACGGTGATGGCGGTGGGCTCGGATGCCGGCGAGTACGAGCAGGCGTTGTCCGAGGAGTTTCCGGCAGCCACCGAGAAGCTGATGCCATCGGCCACGCCCGCGGCCACCGCCGCGTTGAGGGCGGCCGAGTACCCGCCGCCGAGGCTCATGTTGGCCACGGCCGGCGTGCCGGCCTGGTGGTGGCGCACGGCCCAGTCGATGCCGGCGATCACGCCGGATGTGGAGCCCGAGCCCGAGCACGAGAGCACGCGCACCGGAACCACGGTGGCGGCGGGCGCCACGCCATAGGTGCTGCCGGCGACCGTGCCCGCCACGTGCGTGCCGTGGCCATTGCAGTCGGTGCTGCCGTTGCCATCGCTGATCGAGGTGAAGCCCTCGGCCATGCGGCCGCTGAAGTCACCGTGGTCGCCGCGCACGCCGGTGTCGATGATGTACGCGGTGACGCCCGCGCCATTGTGGGCGGCGGCGATGCGGCCGTCGAGCGGCAGGTTGGCCTGGTCGACGCGGTCGAGGCCCCACGAGGCCGCGGTGCGGTCGGTGGGCGCCGGGGTGGGCGCGGGGCCCGGGGTGGGTGACGGCGAGGGCGACGGAGTCGGAGCCGGGGCCGGGGCCGGCGTGGAGGCACCCAGCGACCAGCTGAGGGTGGTGGTGCCGGTGTAGCCACCCCAGCCGTCGATGGCGAT
>JBIIJJ010000243.1:0-2613 GCA_044233875.1 Miltoncostaeaceae bacterium
GCAGCCGCAGGGCTACCGGCCACCGGTGCCACCGCCGACCGTCGACTACACCACCATCCCCGCTCCGCCGCGCCAGCCGACCATGCCCGGCGCCGCCACGGCCCCCGCGCGGCCGGCGACGGACATGCCGCCCGCAGTGAACCCCGGGCGGTACCGGGTGCCTGCATCGGGGTAAGCCTCGCCGGGGCGCTAGCGTTGCGCGCCGTGCACGCGCTCGACATCACCGACCTCACGAAGGTCTACGACGACGGAACGCCCGCGCTCGACGGGCTCTCGCTCGTGGTGCCGGACGGCGGCTTCCATGGCCTGCTCGGCCCCAACGGGTCGGGCAAGAGCACGCTCATCGGCATCATCACAGGTCTGGTGCGCGGCCCCGAGGGGCACGTGTCGGTGTTCGGGCACGACGCGGTTGCCGACCCGCGAAGGGCCCGCACCCTCGTGGGGCTCACGCCGCAGGAGGTTCACCTCGACCGCTTCCTCACCGCGCGCGAGGTGCTGTCGTTCCATGGCCGGTACTTCGGAATGGCCAAGGCCGACGCCGAGGAGCGCGCCGACGAGCTGCTGGCCGCCTTCGACCTCGAGGGCAAGGCCGGCACCCGGCCCAACCGGCTCTCGGGCGGCATGCGCCGCCGCCTGCTCATCGCCCGCGCGCTCGTGCATCGCCCGCGCCTGGCGATCCTCGACGAGCCCACCGCCGGGGTGGATCTGGAACTGCGTCACGACCTGTGGAAGTACCTCACCCGCCTGCGCGAGGAGCAGCGCATCACGATCCTGCTCACCACGCACTACCTCGAAGAGGCCGAGGCCCTCTGCGACCAGATCTCGATGATCCGCGGCGGCCGCATCGTGGCCGAGGGCACGGTCACGGAGCTGATCGACGAGCACGGCGGCCCGAGGCTGGAAGACGCCTACCTGCGGGTGATGCGGGGCGCCGTCACCGAGGTGCCCGGATGACGGGGTCAGGCACCGGGGGTCCTGATGCACGTCTTGATGAGGCCGCGCTGCGGGCGGCATCGCGCAGGGGCACGCTGGCCCTGTCGGGCCGTGAGGTGCGGCGGGTCAGCAAGCTCTGGACGCAGACGATCATGCCCCCGGTGGTCACCGCCGTGCTGTTCATGGCGGTGTTCGGCGGGGCGCTCGGCAGCAACCTGCGCACCGTGTCGGGCATCCAGTACCTGTGGTTCATCCTCCCCGGTCTCCTCATCACCACGGTGAGTGGCCAGGCGTTCGCCAACTCGTCCACCAGCCTCTACCAGGCGCGCAACGAGGGCTACATCGACGACGTGCTGTCGTCGCCGCTTCGGTCGGCCGAGGTGGTGCTGGCCTACATGGTGGGTGGCCTGTACCGGGGGTGGATCGCCGCCGGCCTTGTGGGCATCGTGGCGCTGCCGTTCGTGCCCGGGGTGGAGCACTGGCTGGTGACCCTGCTGGTGCTCATGCTCACCGGCATCATCTTCAGCGCGCTCGGCGTGATCACGGGTATCTGGGCCGACTCCTTCGACCAGCAGGCCTTCATCGCCGCGCTGGTCATCACCCCGCTGGCCCTGCTGGGCGGCGTGTTCTACAACGTCGAGAACCTGTCGGAGCCCTGGCGCACGCTCACGCTGTTCGACCCCATCTACTACCTGGTGGACGCCGCCCGCTACGGCGTGACCGGCCTGCACGAGAGCGCGGTGTGGCTGTCGATCCTCGTGGCCGCGGTGGTCGCGGTGATCGTCACGCTCTGGGCCATCCGCATGTTCCGCACGGGACGCCGCCTACGGCCCTAGGCGAACTCGTGATGGTGCGCGCGCCACGCGCGCGCTGCCGGGCGCTACCCATACGGTGCGATGCGGCTGCCCAACTGCGAGAGCGCCTTCGTGGAGGACGCGAAGCTCCGCTACTACCTGGATGAATCGCGTCGGGGCGACCCCGGCAGCAAGGTGGGGACTGATCTGGAACATCGATGGACCTCTCAAAGGGCCGCTGCGCACGATTCCGATGCGCACCGCGTGGATAGTGGAATCCGACTCGCGCTCCCCCCGGAACATCACCGCATTCCCCCTGCCTGACGAGCGCGCACTAGGATCGCAACATGGTCACTGACAAGGATCGCTTCGAGCAGGTTGTGGTCACGCGCCCCGACAACAACGCCCCACGGGGCGCCTCGGGCACCCTCATGGATGTCTTCCCGCACTTCGTGATCGTCGAGGGCCTGGCAGGCGAGGATGGCGCCCCGGCCATCTGGGTGGTCGCCCGCGATGCCGTGACCCGCGCCCCGGGATCCGCGGCGGCCTAGCCGCCGAGCCCCTACAGCTCGACGGCGTCGATCACCTCGTGCCGGCCCTGGCCGGTGCCGATGAGGGTGATCGGCACGCCCGTGAACTGGGCGATGCGCTCCACGTACTCCCGGGCACGGGGCGGGAGGTCGTCGAGGCTCGTGACCCCCACGATGTCCTCGTCCCAGCCTTCCAGCGTCTCGTACACCGGGGTGCAGCCGTGGAAGTCGCTCTGGTGCCAGGGGAAGTCGGCGCTCACCTCGCCGTCGGGCTTGGTGTACGCGGTGCACAGCTTCACCTCGGGCAGGCCCGACAGCACGTCGAGCTTGGTGAGGCCCAGCTGGGTCATGCCACT
>JBIIJJ010000244.1:0-2587 GCA_044233875.1 Miltoncostaeaceae bacterium
GGTGGTCGACGACTACGTGCCCGTGTCGCACGGTATCCAGGACGACATCGACCAGATCGAGGACACCCTGTTCGCGCAGGGCGGCCATGCCGCGCCATCGCAGCGCATGTACGAGCTCACGCGCGAGGTCATCGCCTTCCAGCGCGCTCTCACCCCGCTCGCAGAGATGATCGACGAGATGCTGGCGGCAGACACCGACGGCACCGCCCCCGATCGGGAGTACCTGCGCGATGTCAAGGACCACGTGCTTCGCCTCACCGACCAGGTGGACGGCTACCGCGCGCTGCTCGACAACCTGCTGCACGTGAACCTCACGCTCGAGACGCAGGCGCTGGGCGAGCGATCGCACGACCAGGACGTGCAGATGAAGAAGGTCTCCTCGTGGGCCGCCATCATCTTCGCGCCCACGGTGGTGGGAACCATCTACGGAATGAATTTCCGGAACATGCCGGAACTGCAGTGGCAGTACGGCTACCTGGTGGCGCTCGGGCTGATGGTTGCGATCGCCCTCGGCCTCTACGTCGCCTTCAAGCGCAAGGGCTGGCTCTGAGGCGGTAGGGTCCCCCGCCGTGCCGGGCACCCGCCCGCAGTCAGCCCGGGGGCGATGTGTCACAGGCCGTGGCGGCGACGATGACGCCGAACCAGAAGATGTACAGCCGCAGGTGGGCAATTCTGGCGATCCTCGGCCTGGCGCAGCTGATGGTGGTGCTGGACGCCACCATCGTGAACATCGCGCTGCCGTCGGCGCAGGCCGACCTCGGGTTCTCCGATGCCAACCGCCAGTGGATCATCACGGCGTACGCCCTGGCATTCGGCAGCCTGCTGCTGTTCGGCGGGCGGCTGAGCGACCTGCTCGGTCGCAAGTGGGTGTTCTTCTGGGGCCTCATCGGCTTCGCCGTGGCCTCCGCGCTCGGTGGCCTGGCGCAGGACTTCACCGTGCTGGTGACCGCCCGCGCGCTGCAGGGCGTGTTCGGCGCGCTTCTGGCCCCCGCCGCCCTGTCGCTGCTGACCACGACCTTCACCGATCCGAAGGAGCGCGGCAAGGCCTTCGGCATCTACGGCGCCATCGCCGGCGCCGGCGGGGCGCTGGGCCTGCTGCTCGGCGGCGTGCTCACCGAGTACCTGTCGTGGCGGTGGTGCCTGTGGGTGAACCTCATCCTGGCCATCCCAGCCGCCATCGCCGCCGTGGTGCTGCTGGTTCACCAGGGGCGCGGCAAGGCGCACCTGGACATCCCCGGCACCATCACGTCGGTGCTCGGACTGCTCGCGCTGGTCTACGGCTTCACCAAGGCCGAGACCGACGGCTGGACATCCGGCATCACGATCGGCCTGCTCATCGCCGCCGTCGTGCTGCTCGTGGCGTTCGTGTGGATCGAGATCGGCACCAAGGACCCGCTTCTCCCCATGCGGGTTCTCACCGACCGCAACCGCGGGGGCGCCTACCTGGGCCTGGCGCTGGCATCAGCCGCGCTGTTCGGGGTGTTCCTGTTCCTCACGTTCTACCTGCAGGCCACGCTGGGGTACTCGCCCATCAAGACCGGCCTGGCGTTCCTGCCGATGATCGGCGCCATCATGCTCACGGCGACCACGTCCACCGCGCTGATATTGCCGCGCACCGGGCCGCGCCTTCCCGTGACCCTCGGCATGCTGCTCGGGATGGTGGGGCTGCTGCTGTTCACCCAGATCGGGGTGGACAGCGCGTACGTGAGCCACGTTCTGCCCGGGCTGGTCGTGACCGGCCTCGGGCTGGGCCTGGTGTTCGCCGTGTGCTTCGAGGTGGGCACGATGGGCGTGAAGGAAAGCGACGCCGGCGTGGCGTCGGCGATGGTCAACACCACCCAGCAGGTGGGTGGCTCCATCGGCACCGCCCTGCTCAGCACCGTGTTCGCCACGGCCGTCACCGCCTTCGTGGCGTCGAGCGCCAACCCGGAGGACCCCGCAACCCAGGCCGCCGCGGCGGTGGAGGGCTACGCCACCGCGTTCTGGTGGGCCGCCGGCATCTTCCTGCTCTCGGCGGTGGTCTGCGGCCTGCTCATGACCAGGGACACGCCGGAGCACGACCCCGACGTGCCGAGGGTGGCCGCCTAGGCCTGCTCGGGGGTGCCCAGCACCGGGCCGATCGCCACCTGGTTCTTGCCGGCGGCCTTGGCCTCGTACAGCAGCATGTCCGCCTGCTGATAGGCGGCGTCCCAGGTCACGTCACCCCAGCCCACGGGCACCCCGCCCGCAGATGCCGAGGTGGTGGGCCCCCCGCCGGGCGCCACCATCGATACGGCGTCGATGAGCCGGCGTCCGGCAACGCGCATGGCGTCGGGGTCGCCCGAGCTCAGCACCACCACGAATTCATCCCCGCCGATGCGCGCGACGAAGTCGCCCTCGCGCACATGCGCCGCGAGGGCATTGGCCACCGCCACCAGCACGCGATCGCCCTCGGCGTGGCCGAGCTGGTCATTGACGTCCTTGAAGTCGTCGAGGTCGACGATCATCACGCCGAAGGGGCGGGCGGCGGCCTCGATGCGCGCAAGGCGCCTCTCCACGGCCTGCAGCAGGCCGGTGCGGTTGGGCAGCCCCGTGAGGGGGTCGCGCA
>JBIIJJ010000245.1:0-2586 GCA_044233875.1 Miltoncostaeaceae bacterium
CTTCTCGCGCGCCATCAAGAAGATGGACCGCGAGGTCAAGAGCCTCGAGCGCAAGCAGCTCGAGGAGGACTACGCCGCCATGCTGTCGGGCGGCCACGGGTAGCAGCAGGAACGTGCGGCGCCTCCGGGTGCCATGGGTGTCGATGCATATCTGACACACTCCGCGATGCATACGCGCGGAGGCGGCCATTACGGTGGCCGCCATGGCATCGGGGGTGTCACATGGAGGGCAGGCGGGTGAAGCGGATGACGTTCAACGCAGACGCCGACCTGCTGGCGCGGGCGCAGCAGGTGCTCGGCACCACGACGGCCACCGACACCATCAACAGGGCCCTGGCCGAGGTGGTGCGCACGCACGACCTGGGCAGCCTGGTCGACCTGCCGATCGACGACCTCACGCCCGAGGTGCTCAAGCAGCTTCGCAAGCCCCGCGAGCACTGAGGTACCTCGCCGACACCAGCGTGTGGGTGTGGGCCAAGCGCGCGCCGGGCGAGTTGATGGACTTCCGGCAGCAGGTGGCCGAGGGGCGCGTGCTCACGTGCATGCCGGTGCTGATGGAGCTGCTCTACTCGGCCCGGAACCCCGACGACTTCCACCGCATGCGGCGCGACTACGGCACGCTCACCATCTGTCCCATCGGCCCGCCCCAGTGGGATCGTGCCCTTGAGATCTACGGCCTGCTCGCCGACAGGGGGCCCCTGCACCAGCGGCAGGTGGGGCACGCCGACCTGCTCATCGCCGCGGCCGCCGAGGCCGCAGGCGTGCCCGTGCTGCACTACGACGGCGACTTCGACCTGATCACCGAGGCCAGCGGAATCGATACGCGCTGGGTGCGCCCCCGGGGCACCCTGGGGGAGTAGGGCTCCGCGGGCGGCGGGGCTAGGCTGCACCAGTCATCCGCCGAGCAAGGATCCCCCTTGAGCACCACCCGCACCCGCACCCGATCCATTGCCCTGGCCGCCACCGCCGGCCTCGCTGCCGCTGCCCTCGCCGGCTGCGGATCGTCCTCCGATCCGGCATCCACGGCGTCCACGTCCGCGGGCGACTCCACCACCCCCACCATCACGGTCAAGCGCGGCGCGGCCATCACCTACGACCTGCCGCTGGTCATCAAGAACAACCTGCCCGTGGACATCCGCGTTGCCCAGCAGAACGCCTCGGGGCCGTGGAACGCCAGGCCCAGCGGGCAGTGGTCCACCATCGCCGACGGCGAGCAGGCGACCGCCGGCCTTCGCCCGGTGGTGTACTGGAACCGCGACGACGACTCGTGGTCAACCCTCACGCCCGGGCCGGCCTTCACCCTGGCCCTTCAGCAGCGCGGCACCGATCAGGTCACGGGTCTCTCGATGCGCCTGAAGTACCGCCAGCAGACGATCATCATCGCCGACTATGGCCCGTCCACGTCGGCGTGGGGTGAGTCGTGGGCCTTCGGCGCGGCGTCCGACAGGGCCTGCGGCCCGGCGTCGCCCGACGGCCCCGCGTTGTCGTACACCGACCCCGCCACAGGCACGGCGGCCACGGCCACGATCACTGTGGACTGCCCCAGCCGCCCGCTCGATGGGAACCCGCCCACCACCCTGACCGTGGCCCCGCAGTAGGGTGGGCAGGTCGCCTGGACCAATGGCAGTTCGACGGACCCCCTGGAGGTCTCCCGTGAAGCGTGCAGTCCCCGCCGTAGTCGCCACCGCCGTGCTGGCGGGCGCCCTCGTGGCGTCCGGCTGCGGGTCGTCCGACAGCGCATCCACCGACACCACCCGCGCCGCTGCATCCGCATCCGGCGGCACGCCGTACGTGGCCGGCGCCGGTGATGGGCCCGACCGCAGCCTCGCAGAGGTCAATCAGTCGGCCGCGCCGCCCATCGCCAGGGACACCGACGAGCAGCTGAAGCAGGCGATGGTGAAGATCTCCACGTTCCCCACCGTGCTCGACCCCAAGTTGTGGAACGGCGAGGAGATGAAGGCAGACGTCCGCGCGAACACCATCCAGAACGTCAACACGCTGGTGAAGCGCCTCGGCGGGGCCGGGGCCAAGGTTGACGCCATCGAGCTGTTCGGCAGCAACGCGTCGTACGAGTACGACGACAAGGCCGACTTCGGCGTGCACGTGTTCCTCAGCTCGCCCACGGTCACCCCCGACAACCTCAACTCACTCGCGAAGTTGCTCAGCAGCTACACCGAGCTGAAGCAGGAGGGCCGCATCAACTACTACGGCGTGCCCCTCGAGGTGACCTTCCACGGCAAGCGGGGCGCCAGTTACCAGCCCAAGGCCGGCAGCGGTCAGTACTCGCTCACCACCGGCCAGTGGATCGAGAAGCCCACACAGCAGCCCAACGCGTTCGACCGCGCCACCATGGTCACCGACGCCCGCGGCTTCATCACCAAGTACAACGCGCTGGTAGAGGAGTACGCGAAGGACAAGAAGGCCTTCGCCTGCGAGAAGTTCGGCGCGCTGGACGACGAGATGAAGGCCTACCGCGGCGCCGGGCTCGACACCGGCGGCCAGCGATCGACCCAGAACCTCACCTACCGGGCGCTGCGCCGCATCAGCGTGAACATCCCTGATATGGTCGACGAGCTCGAGGACGAG
>JBIIJJ010000246.1:0-2568 GCA_044233875.1 Miltoncostaeaceae bacterium
TGGGTCGACGCGCCGGGGCGAAGCCTGATGGCCGCATACCCCAGGTACCCGGTGGTCGTCGCGCTCGACATGATCGTGCCCGTGCGGTCGTCGAGGGCCACCACGGTGGCGCCCCGCACCGGGTCGTTCGCGCCAGCCGTGACGTTCACCACGACATCGGATACCGCGCCGCGCCCGATGATGCCGGCGGCAGCTCCCGAGGGCATCGCAATCGCGACCGACAGCGCGCAGGTCGCGAGGGCGGCTGCCCTCAGGCTCCCGAGGGGGCGGGGCATCATCGCCTCACCCTGATCGGGACGGTGCGCCTCATCACGACGCCGGCTGCGTCCCGCGCCTCGACGGTCAGCCTCCAGGCGCCCGGGGTCCTGCGCCTGGCGCTCGCCCGGGTGTAGATCACGCGCACCCGGGAGTCACCTGCCAGTGCACCGGGCCGGCCCGCGGGAATGCGGTGCACGGCGCGATCACGTCCGCGGCCTGCGCCGCGGGTGAGCGTGATGGTGATCGCCGCGGGCCGTGCCAGCGAATAGGAGATGCGGCCACCGAGGCCCGGCACGAGCGTGCGGGGCCTGAGTGCCACACCCGCGAGAAGGGCACGCTGGTCAGCGGCCTGCGGCAGGGCGGGAACGGCGGTCGAGATGACCCCGAACGCCCCCGTTGTGTCCCCCCCGTCGGCGCGGGCGTTCTGCTGCGGCGTGACCGCGTCGCTCAGGGGGGACGGGGATCCCGCGCCCAGCGAGTTGATGGCGACCACGCTCACCCGATGGGCGGTGCCGTTCTCAAGGCCGCGGATCACGCACTCGGTGGCGCCGGTGGTCTCGCACCGGGCGCCTCCTGGCGTGGCTGTTGCGACGTAGCCGGTGACGGGGGTGCCCCCATCTTCCTCGGGTGCGGACCATGCAACCCGTGCGCCACCGGGCAGCGATTCCACCGAGGGGCGACCCGGCGCAGCGGGAACGGTCATTTCGGCAGTCATCGCCGAGGCGGGCTCTGAACCGGGGCCGGTTCCCGCCTCGTTGGTGGCGGTCACGGTCACCGCGTAGCGCGTGCCGCTCGCCAGGCCCTCGATGGTGCACCCCTTCGCGCCGGTGGTGGTGCACGTGGCACCGCCGGGTGACGCCGTGGCGGTGTAGCCGGTCACCGGCCGGCCGCCGTCTGATTCAGGGGCCGACCAGTCGACCTCGATGCGCGTGAACGATTCGCGCACCAGCGGGGCGCGCGGGGCCGAGGGCACCAGCACGGGTGTGCTGCGCCGGATCTTCAGCGATGGCGGGCCGGTGCCGACATCGTTGGTGGCCGTCACCGTCACGGCGAAGTCGACGCCAGGGGCGAGCCCATCGATGTCGCACGTCAGGGCCCCCAACGTGGTGCACGTGGCCCCGCCGGGAAGCGCCGTGACGGTGTACCCGAGGATTCGGCTGAACCCATCGGATTCAGGACGTGCCCATGCAATGCGGATGCGGCCCGGCAGCGCCTCGAGGCCGGTGACCGCCGGTGCGCCCGGCCGGGCCCTCACGCCGGGCTCCGCCGGTGCGGACGGTGCCGAGGGAGCCGTGGCGATGTCACCCACCACCTCGCCCGCCGTGCCGATCTCCCCCTGCCCAATGCCCACGACGGTCACGGTGTGCTCCACACCGGGCGGCAGATCGGTGATGGTGCAGCCGGTTGCGTCGACACCCCTCGCGGTGCACGAACGCCCCCCCGGCGACGCCGTGGCCCTGTAGCTGGCGGCCACCACCCGGCTTGCCGCCTCATCCCAGGCTCGGCCCTCCGGTGCGCTCCAGCGCACCGCAAGGCCCCCGAGGACCGGCGTGAGAGTCGGCGCTCCCGGCGCGACATCGGCGATGATCCTGAAGTTGTTGAAGCTCTCCACGCGCTCCCAGAGGAGGCCAAGCCGGAACGAGCACCTCATCACCGTGGCCTCACCGCCGCCGGTGCGCATCCTCGTCCAGATGTGGTCCCCGGAGCGGGCGTCGCCGAAGCAATCTCCGCCTGCCACCCTCACGCGGTCACCCCTGCACTGGCCAAGCGCGTTGCAGCGGTCCTGCGCCCGCCTGTTAGCCAGTGGGAAGGGATTGGCGGCAAACGCCTCTGCCCTGAGCCAGAAGAAGTCACGTTTACCGCTTCGGGAGCACCTCAGCAGCTGGGCTGCTTCCCCATCGAAGTCCTGGAAGGCGACATCGCCCTCTCGTTCATCGCGACCGCTCCCGAGGCCGTCGGCGTCGCACCGCGCGCCACCCTGCCTCTCGCCGACGCAGGTCCTCCGTACCCTGAAGAAATTCGGGTCCCGCGACCGCGTCTGGTCGATGAGCCACTCCGGCCACCCGGGCGGTATCCGCTCCTCCCCCGTGAACCCGTCGAGCGCACGGCACCGATCCCGCGCCTGGCGGTTCACGTCCTCGATGCTGAGGGGCACCACCCGCTGCGTGCCCAGGGCGTTCGGGGCCTGACGAGCCGCGGTCTCCGGCGAACCGGCGCCCGGGCCATGGCCGCTAGCGACCGCCCCCGAGGGCATCGCAATCGCGATCGACAGCGCGCAGGTCGCGAGGGACGCCGCCGTAAGGGTTCTGA
>JBIIJJ010000248.1:0-2541 GCA_044233875.1 Miltoncostaeaceae bacterium
TAGTCGAGCGGCACGTCGAGCGACTCCCGGCCGATCACGGGCACCGATGACCCGCCCACCCACACGGCCTTCACCTCGCGGCCGGGGCGGAGCCCGCCGGAGAGGTCGTAGATGAGCTCGCGCAGCGTGGTGTCGCCCAGCACGATCTCGTGGTTGCCGGGGTTCATCACGTGGCCCGACACCGAGAACAGCTTGGTGCCCGGGCTCTTCTCGGTGCCCATCGAGGCGTACCAGTCGGGCCCCCGGTGCATGATGGGCGGCAGCGCCGCGAGGGTCTCCACGTTGTTGATGAGCGTGGGGCAGCCGTACAGGCCGGCAACGGCCGGGAACGGCGGCTTCAGCCTGGGCTGGCCGCGCTTGCCCTCGAGGCTCTCGAGCAGCGCGGTCTCCTCGCCGCAGATGTAGGCGCCCGCGCCCCGGTGCAGCGTGATGTCGAAGGGCCTGCCGTCGCCGAGGGCATTGGGGCCCAGGCGCCCGGCCCCGCGCGCCTCGGTGATGGCGGCCTCGAGGATCTCGGCCTGCAGGCCGTACTCACCGCGGATGTAGATGTAGGCCCGCTCGCAGCCCACCGCGTAGCCCGCGATGGTGATGCCCTCGATCAGCTGGAACGGGTTGTGCTCCATGATCTCCCGGTCCTTGTAGGTACCGGGCTCGCTCTCGTCGGCGTTGCACACGATGTAGGTGGGCTTGCCGGTGTCCTTGGGCAGGAACGACGCCTTGCGGCCCATGGGGAACCCGGCGCCGCCGCGGCCGCGAAGGCCCGAGCGGTGGAACGCGTAGAGGGCGTCGTCGGGGCTCATGGCAAGGGTGTCGCGCAGGCCCTGGTAGCCGCCGGCGCGCTCGTATTCGGCCAGCGAGGTGAGGTGGTCACCGAACTCCCGGTGACGGAACACGCTGTTCATCACGGGCATTAGCGGTCGTACCTCGCAGGGGCCGGTGCCTCGCGCAGGTCGTCGATGAGGCACGTGGCGTCGGCCGGCTCGAGCGGGCCGATCTGCACTCCGGCGTCGACCTGCAGGCACGGCGCCCGGTCGCAGGCGCCCAGGCACTGCACCTTGTGCAGCGTGAACATGCCGTCGTCGGTGGTGCCCTCGCCGTCCAGGCCCAGGTAGTCGCACAGGTGCTCGAAGATCTCGTCCGAGCCGCGCAGCATGCACGAGAGGGTTACGCACACGTTGATGACGCGGCGGCCCACCGGCTCGAGGTAGTAGCGGTCGTAGAACGTGGCCACGCTCTCGATGTAGGCCTGCGAGAACCCGGTGGCCTCGGCCACGGCGGCCATGGCCTCGGGCGGCAGCCAGCCGGCGTCGGTCTGCGCGTAGCGCAGCGCGGGCAGGATGAGCGAGCGGGGGTCGGCGTACTCGTGGCGCATGGGCGCCAGGTACTCCTCGATCTCGTGCACGGTCACCGGTCCACGCCACCCATCACGGGGTCGAGCGTGGCCACGATGGCGATGAGGTCGGCCAGGTAGGTGCCCTTGCAGAGCGGTGCGGTGGCCTGCAGGTTCACGAACGAGGGGTCGCGCATGTGCACGCGGTGGGGCTTGGGGCCGCCGTCGCTCACCACGTAGCAACCCAGCTCGCCGCGCGGGCTCTCGATGGGCACGTAGGCCTCGCCCTCGGGAACCATGAAGCCCTCGCTCACCAGCTTGAAGTGGTGGATGAGCGCCTCCATGGAGTACGCCAGCTCCTCGCGCGGGGGCAGCACCACCTTGCGGTCGTCGCTGATGACCGGGCCCTCCGGCAGGCCGTCGAGCACCTGCTGGATGATCCTCAGGCTCTCGCGCATCTCGCGTATGCGCACCAGGTAGCGGGCGTAGCAGTCGCCCTCCGTGGCGGTGGGCACCTCGAACTCGAAGTGCTCGTACCCCGAGTACGGCGTGAGCTTGCGAAGGTCGTGCGGCACGCCGGCGGCGCGCAGCGTGGGGCCGGTGACCCCCAGGGCCAGCAGCTGCTCGGCGGGCAGCACCCCGATGCCCACCATGCGGTCCTTCCAGATGGGGTTGCCGGTGAGCAGCGCCTCGTACTCGTCGATGCGCTTCGGCATCTCGTCCACGAACTTGCGCACGCGCTCAACGAACCCGGGGGGAAGGTCCTGCGCGCAGCCGCCCACCTGGAAGTACCGGTGGTTCATGCGCTCGCCCGACACCATCTCGAACAGGTCGAGCAGCTCGTCGCGCTCGCGGTAGCAGTAGAAGAACACGCTCATGGCGCCGAGCTCGAGCCCGGAGGTGCCCAGCCACACCAGGTGGCTCGCCACGCGGTTCAGCTCTGCCAGCAGCACGCGAATCCACTCGGCGCGCGCCGGCACCTCCATGTCGAGCAGGCGCTCCACCGACATCGTGTACGCCTTGATGTTGGCGAAGGGAGCCAGGTAGTCCATGCGGGTGACCAGCGTGATGGCCTGCCACCAGGTCTTGTTCTCGCACTGCTTCTCGATGCCGGTGTGGAGGTAGCCGATGACCGGCGTGACCTCCTTCACCACCTCGCCGTCGAGCTCCACGATGAGGCGCAGCACGCCGTGGGTGCTCGGGTGGTTGGG
>JBIIJJ010000040.1:0-10356 GCA_044233875.1 Miltoncostaeaceae bacterium
TCGGCCTGGCCTACAACGTGGGGGTGTTCGCGGTGCTCGTGGGCATCGCGGTGCTGAGGTTCGAGAGGAAGGACATCCTCTCCTAGCCGCCGGGAAGCAGACGAGACCGGAAGGGCCTCTTCTGGAGTCCCCTAAACGGCTTTGCGCTGGCGTGCTATCCCGGCTGAACCGAACCGCGGAACAGGCGGCAAGCGGACCGGGGTACTGAATCGCGTTTTGCAGGAGAGTTGCGCGGACTTCCATCGGAGATCGCTCTTGACGTCGGCGCCAGTGGATGACACGGGAGCGGTAAGTCCAACATCCTCCGAGAGCGGGTGAACGGAATCGAACCGTCATCAGAAGCTTGGAAGGCTCCTGCTCTACCGTTGAGCTACACCCGCATGCGCCCGGCAGACTAGACGCCGATGTCCCGTCTGCGCAGCAGGAGGGGCGCGATCGCCACCAGCAGTACGGTGATGCCCAGCAATACGGCGACGTTCCCCGGGTGGAGCCCCGTGGTGAGCGCGGCCGAATCGGCGTAGTGGTACCAGGGTGAGTAGGGGCGCAATGCATCGAGCGCGTCGACCAGCGGGGCGAGGCCGTTGACCACGTAGGCGAGCACCGCGAGGGCCGCCGCGATACCGCCCGCGATGGCCCGGTGGCCGATGGCGGCGCCGAGCAGTATCGCGAGGGCGCCGAAGAGCCACGACAGCGCCACCACGTCGAACGTGGCAGCGGCCAGGGCGCCCGCCGAGATGTCCATGCCGATCGCCAGGGTGCCCACGAGCAGGGATGCGAACAGCACCAGGCCGAGGATCGTCATCTCGATCACCAGCGCAGCGGTCTTCTCCATGAGCACCCGGGTGCGTGAGAGCGGCATCGAGAGCAGCAGGTCGAGGGTGCCGGCCTCCTCCTCGCCGGCGACGGCCTTCGAGCCCGCCACGATGGCGGCGATGATGAACAGCAGCGGCAGCATCATGGAGAAGAGCTCCGCGCCCAAGTATCCGGCGGGCGACGTGTAGTCCACAACGCCGCCGAAGGAGACGAAGGCCTGCACCAGATCGGGATAGGCCTCGAGTATCTGATCCATGGCCGGGTTGTCGCGCACCGATGGATAGACGGCGATCATCAGCGCCACCAAGGCGACGATGCCGATGGACCACCAGATCATCGACCGCCGCGTGAGGCGCAGCGTGTTCAGCATCACCTCAGGCCGCATCGGGGGCCTCCGCATACAGCGTGAGGAAGATGTCCTCGAGGTCGGCCTCGTGGCTGTCGATGGCCAGCACCTCGTGGGTCGCGAGCGCCTTCACCAGCGGGTCGGCCGACCCCTCCAGTGCGAACACCACATGCTTGCCGAAGCGGTCGATCACCCGGGCGCCCGGCACGCCATCGAACGCGCCGTGCGGGGGAGGGCACGCGAAGGTGGCCTCCATGCGCGCAAATGCCGTGCGCCGCAGTTCATCCACCGACTGGGTGAGCATGAGACGCCCGCTGCGGATAACGGCCACGCGGTCCGCCACGCGCTGAACCTCCCCCAGTACATGGGACGACAGGAACACCGAGCGGCCGTCGGCCACCACCTCGCGCACGATCTCCTGGAACACCTGCTGCATCAGCGGGTCGAGCCCCGATGTGGGCTCGTCGAGCACCAGCAGGTCCGGGCGGTGCATGAGGGCCAGCACCAGGCCGAGCTTCTGCCGGTTGCCGCGCGAGAGAACCTTGACGCTGCGGTCGAGGTCGAGCTCCAGCCGCCGCGCGAGGGAGTCGGCATCGCCGGTGCCATCCATGCCCCGCACCCGGGCCGCGAAGCGCACCGTGGCGCGGCCGGTCATCCTCTCGTAGAGGTTGAGGTCGCCTGGCACGTAGCCGAGCGCCGAGCGCCAGGATGCCGGCGAGGTCCATGGGTTGGCTCCCAGCACATCGAGCGTTCCCGTGGTGGGCCGTATGAGCCCGAGCATCATGCGGATCGTGGTGGTCTTGCCGGACCCGTTGGGGCCGAGGAAGCCCAGCACCTCGCCGCGTGCCACCGTGAAGTCCACGCCGTCCACGGCCCGGGTGTCACGAAAGGTCTTGCCGAGGCCGTGCGCCCGTGCCAAGGGGTCTGCGTCAGTGGCCATTTGGCGAGTGTCGCAGGCACGCGCCGCCGGCAAACTCCCCGATCGGGTGGTGGTCATTGGGCCATGCCCGCCCCGAAGCGTCGTCGCACAGCCCTAGTGTTGGTGCCCCAATTCCATGGAGGACACATGAACAAGACCCTCATGACCGGTGCGGCCGTGCTCGTGGCCGGCGGCCTGATCGTCGGTGGCGCCTTCGCCGGCAGCACCCCCCAGACCATGCCCGCCAAGGACCCCTCGGTTACTGACCAGCCGTCGATCCAGCGGGCCGTGCCGGGCGCCAGGCTCGGTGGCAAGGCGTCGTCGTACTTCTACCTCTCCAACGGCGGCGGCCAGGTGAAGATCACCAAGCTGGCCACCAAGGGTTACGACGGCAGCCAGAGCGTGACCATCACGCCGCCGTCGGGCTCGCGCATCGTGCAGGGCTTCGCCACCATCTCGGGGGGCCAGCTGGGCGCCATGGTCATCAGGAGCACGTCGTCCAGCGCGTCGGCCTACAAGATCAACCTGGCCTACCCGGGCGAGCAGGGCACGCCCGGCCAGCTCACCTTCCGCGTGCAGCTGGCGGACGGCTAGGCGGCACTACGAGCGCAGCGCCAGGCCCTCCGCGTGGAGGCGCCTGGCGCGCTCGATGTTGATGGCATCCGGGCCCTCGCCCTCCTCGCCGGGCACCTCCAGTATCACCGGGAGGCCCTGGAGGGCGGGGTGGCCCAGGATGCGCCGGAAGCCGTCCTCTCCGATGAGCCCCTCGCCGATGTTCTCGTGGCGATCGCGATTGCTGCCGAACTCGGTCTTGCTGTCGTTGAGGTGCAGGCTCTTGAGGCGGTCGAGCCCGACGATGCGGTCGAAGTCGTCCATCACCCGGTCGATGCCGCCCTCCTCGTGGATGGGGAAGCCCGACGCGAACATGTGCTGGGTGTCGAGGCAGAAGCCCACGCGGTCGTCGTGGCCCGCGGCGTCGGCCACCTGGCGCAGCTGCTCGAAGGTGCGCCCGATGGTGTCGCCCGCACCCGCGGTGTTCTCGAGGTAGATCGAGCAGGTACCCGGCACGGCGTCGAGCGCCTCGCCCATCCCCGCGCCGATGCGGGCGATGCTCTCATCGAGCGTGCTGCCCTTGCTCGAGCCCACATGCAGCACCACGCCGTCCAGGCCCAGTGCCTCGCCGATCTCCAGGTGCTGGCGCAGGCTCTCCACCGACGAGCGGTAGATGTTGCGGGTGATGCCCTTGGCCGGCGGACCGGTGGGCACCTCCTTGTCGGGCGCGCCAAGGTTCATGAGGTAGAGGCCGTGGCTCACCAGCGGGCCCATGCCCGCGGCGGCCGCCTTCTCGCGGAACGCCGCGATCTCCTCGGGCTTGTGGTTGATGGGCTTCCAGGTGCGCGGGTTGTGCGTGAACACCTGCAGGCTCTCGCACCCGATGGCCTGTGCGCGGTCGATGGCGTTGCTGATGCCGCCGCTGCTTGAAACATGGGCTCCGAATCTCATGTCGAGCATCCTATGCATAAGGGCCGGGGCGGCCACCGGGTGCCGCTATCCTGCCGCCCGTGCATCACATGGACTCCGCTGATGACCGCCCGCTGCGCGTGCGCTTCGCGCCCAGCCCGACCGGCTCGCTGCACGTGGGAGGCGCGCGCACCGCGCTCTTCAACTGGCTCGCCGCCCGCCACGCCGGGGGAACCTTCATCCTCCGCATGGAGGACACCGACCGCGAGCGCTCCACGCCCGAGAGCGAGGCCGAGATCCTGCGCGTGCTGCAGTGGATGGGCCTCGACTGGGACGAGGGCCCGTTCCGGCAGAGCGAGCGCGACGACATCTACCGCGAGTGCATCGACACGCTGAAGGCCGCGGGCGCGGTGTACGCCGCGTGGGAGACCGCCGAGGAGCTCGACGCCATGCGCGCCGAGGCCCGGGCCAACAAGCAGGCCCCGGTGGTGCGCGGCAGGCGCGACCACTCGCCGGATGAGATTGCGGCGTTCGAGGCCGAGGGGCGCACGCCGGTATGGCGCTTCGCCGTGCCGCTTCCCGGCGAGACGGTGATCGACGACATGATCCGCGGGCAGGTCACCTTCGACCACGCGCAGATCGAGGACTTCGTGGTGGCCCGATCCGACGGCTCGCCCACGTACAACCTGGCGGCGGCCGTTGACGACATGGCTATGGGCATCACCCAGGTGATCCGCGGCGAGGACCACCTGAGCAACACGCCCAAGCAGATGCTGGTGATCCGGGCGCTCGGCGGTGAGCCGCCGCAGTACGCCCACGTGCCGCTCATCCTTGGCACCGACCGAAAGCGCCTGAGCAAGCGCCACGGCGCGGCATCGGTGGAGGAGCTCGAGGCCGATGGCTTCCTGCCGCAGCCCGTGCGCAACGCGCTGGTGCTGCTGGGGTGGAGCTACGACGACAAGACCACCACGTTCACGCTCGAGGAACTGGTGGAGAAGTTCGACGTGTCGCGGGTGAGCAAGAGCCCCGCGGTGTTCGACCTCAAGAAGCTCGAGGTCATGAGCGGGCGCTACCTGCGCGCCATGGACCCGGCGGAGTTCGAGGACGTCCTGGTGGGGTACCTCGACTCGGTGGGCTACTTCGACGGCAAGGCCGCGGACGCCCGCGACCTCGCGCGTCGCACCGCTCCGCTGGTGCAGCGCAAGATCAGCCGCCTCTCGGAATACGACCGGCTGGCCGGCTGGCTCTACCGGCCGCTCGAGTTCGAGCCCGAGGCCTGGGAGGCGCTGGAGGCCAATGTGAAGCAGAGCATCCAGTGCATCGGCGGCGGCCTCGGCCGCATCGAGGTGCTCGACGAGTTCTCGGTGGACAACATCAAGGACGCCCTGTCGGACCAGTTGCACATCCAGGGGCTCACCGCGCGGGAGTTCCTCGAGCCCCAGCGCCTCGCGGTCACCGGGCAGGGCATCTCCACCGGCATCTACGAGAGCCTGGCCCTGCTGGGCCGTGATGAGTCGGTGGCCCGCTACCGCGCGACGCTGGGCAAGCTGGCCGAGCAGTGGACCGGGGGCGAGTGATGACCAGGCGCCTTCTGGCCGGCGGGCTCACCCGCGCGATCGTCATCCTCGGCATCGTCTTCTTCGCCCTCTACGCCATCGTGGCGCTCATCCTGGCGCGAAGCGGGTACGCCAACTCCGAGGGCCTTGCGGCCGGGATCATGGCCTACCTGTTCATCGTCGGCGTGGTGGTGCTGTGGGTCCTGGATCGCCGCCGCAAGACGCGCCCCGGGCCCGTGGCGGAGGAGTTCCTCGTGAAGAGCCGCGAGGTGGCCGACATGATCGGCGCGCCCGTGAAGGTGAACATCCCGTCTCCGCCGCCCGCGGGGAAGGGGCCGGGGCAGGTCACCGTCGACTGCTTCATCACGGGGCCGGATGGTTCGGGGGAGGCCACGGTGGTGCTGGCCCGCCTCGATCGCGGCTACCAGGTGCTGGGGGCAGACCTCGACGTGGCCGGCGTGCGGAGGTCCATCGCGGCGTGATGCCGCAGGTCGCTGCGGGCGCCGTGGTCAGGCCGTGGCCACGATGAGGGCAACGCCCGCCACCGCAAGCGCCGCGCCCAGCGCCTGCCATCTGCCGAGGCGCTCCCCCAGCAGCATGTAGGCCAGCGCCGCAGTGGTGAGGGGGTAGAGGCAGGCGATCACCGCCACCAGGCTCACCAGCCCGCGGGTTGTGGCGAGGGCGAACGCCAGCGTGGCGAGTGCGTCGAGCAGCCCGATTGGAAGGGCGCGCACGAGCCCCCGGCCCTCCACGCGCCCGATGCGGTGGCCGAGTGCCACCACCAGCACGGTGAGGAACACCGCCGCCATGGCCCGCGAGGTGGTGGTGGCCCACAGCGCGCCGCCGTCAGACGCCAGGTCGAGCAGGGAGAAGTAGAGGCCGTACGAGATGGCCGCCGCCAGTGCGAGGCCGAGGCCGCGCCTCGTGGCCCGTCCCGGTGCCCGCGCCACCATCATCCCTCCCACCAGGGCCGCCGCCATGCCGGCCACCGCGAGGCCACCGGGCCGGTCGCCCCCCGCGATGCCGAAGGCGATCACCGGTATCGCCGCCCCGAACGCCGCGATGGGGGCCACCAGGCCCATGGCGCCCACCGACAGCGCCGCGTACACCAGCACGTTGCCCAGCGCTCCCGCCACGCCGGCTGCCAGCGCCAGTGCGAGCTCGCTGCCCGATCCCGGCGCGGGACGGACGACCAGCAGCATCAGCGCGATCATGGCCAGGCCGCTCCACTCGAGCGCCATTGCCACGTGCAGTGGCGGAAGCCGCCTGCTCGCGCGTCCGGCCAGCATGCCGGTTGTGCCCCATCCGACGCTCGCGAGCATGGCGAGGATCAGTCCGCTCATGGGGAGGCCATCACGCGGGGCATGGTACGGCCGGTACCATGCCCGCGCCATGACGGAGCGCAGACGCCAGCCCCGGGGCGTCATCACCCTCGCACTCGTGGAGATGTGGGAGCGATTCTCGTTCTACGGGATGGTGGCGCTCCTCACCCTCTACCTGATCGAGCCCGAGAACTCCCCGTGGCCACCGGGTCCCGGCGAGGGATTCAGCGAGGGAGACGCCGCGGCGCTGTTCGGCGTGTACTCGGCCCTCGTGCTGGCGGCGCCGCTCCTGGGCGGGTGGATCGGCGACCGGCTCACCGGGCCCAGGCGCGCGCTGGTGGCCGGGGGCATATTCATCACGCTCGGCCACTTCGTGCTGCTGGCGCCGGGGATCGGGTTCTTCTGGCTCGGCCTGCTGGTGATCGCCGCGGGCACCGGACTGCTCAAGCCCAACATCTCCACCGTGCTCGGCCTGCTGTACGACGACGACGATCCGCGTCGCGACGGCGGCTTCTCGCTCTTCTACTTCGGTATCAACCTCGGTGCGTTCGCGGCCCCCCTGATCTGCGGGTGGCTCGCCACTGCCTACTCGTACCGCCTGGCGTTCTCGGTGGCGGGCATCGGCATGCTGCTGGGGCTCGCGCAGTACGCGGTGGGCAGGCGCAGGCTGGGTGATGCCGGGCGCGCGGTGCCACGTCCGGCATCACGGCCCCAACGTCGCGCGGCCCTGGTGGCGGCCGCAGCGGGGCTGGTGGTCATCTCGGCCGTGTTCGCGGCGGTCATCGCCCTGGCGGGCTTCACCGCGGGGGCGATCTCCGCCACGGTCACGGCCACCGTGGCGGTGGTGTCGGTGGCGGCATTCTGGGCCCTGCTCCGCCGGGTGCGCGCCACGCCCGTGGAGCACCGGCACCTCAAGGCCTTCATGCTGCTGTTCATCGCCAGCGTCGTGTACTTCACGCTGTCGTCTCAGGCCGGGTCGACCATCACGGAGTTCACGAAGGACTGGGTGAACCGGTCCGTCGGGTCGTTCGAGCTGCCCACCAGCTGGCTGTTGTCGCTCAACCCGGTCATGGTGGTGGCGCTGGCGCCGGTGTTCGCATTTATCTGGACACGACTGGCCAACCGCGCCCCCACCACGCCCACGAAGGTGGCCATCGCGATCGTGGGGGTGGGCGTGAGCTTCCTCGTCATCTCGGTGCCGGGGTTCATGGCCGAGGCGGGCCATTCGTCGGGGCTCGGATGGATCTTCACGACCTTCCTCGTGCTCACGATGGCCGAGCTCCTCATCGTGCCCATCGCGCTCTCCACCACCACCGAGATCGCACCGGCGGGCCTCACCGGCCAGCTGCTGGGCCTCTGGTACCTGGCCGCCGCGCTGGGCGGGGCCCTGGGGGGTCAGTCGGCGCGGCTGCTCGACGCACTCGGCTACGGCGCGTTCTTCATGCTGTCGGGCGCGCTGGTGATCGTGGTCGGGGTGGGCTTCATCGCCATGCGCGGCCGGTGGTCGGCGCTGCTCGCGCCCATCCGGTAGCCCCGGATTCGCTGGTAGCCTCGCCCGCGACGGGACGTGGCGCAGCTTGGTAGCGCACCTGCTTTGGGAGCAGGGGGTCGCGGGTTCAAATCCCGCCGTCCCGATAGGGCTTCACGGTGCGAAGGATGACGCCGCCATCCGGTGAACAGATCAGTCAGTGCCGCCCGTCGCCCCGGCTTGTCGCCCGGGCTGAAAGGACCTCGGTGAAAACTTCCCCCTTGCTCATTGGAGCCGCGATTGGTGCCGCCCTGCTGGCCCCGTCGCTTGCGTCGGCGCAGGCCGGCACGTGCAACAACCCGGCTGGCCTGCCGACCAGCGGCACCACCTCTGATGGCGCCATCAACTGGCTCGCCATCAGCGCCACCAATGGCAGCACCACTCCCACGTCGAACGGCGCGCAGCCGTCGGGCACCTACTGCGGCGTCGCGACCTCTGGCGTCGGCACCGGCTTCGGCTACATGTGGGCCATGTCGGGCAATGGCCTGGTGCGCATCGATCCCAACACCAACGAGACCATCGGCTACACGGCCACGGTCAGCAATGCGCAGTGGGCCGCGCAGGCGGGCAACTACCTGTGGGTGTCAACTCCCGACCGCGCCACCGGCTTTACGTCCACAGGCGTGGCCAAGGTGAAGGTGGCCGCCCCGACGTCCAAGAAGTACACGTCGGGCGCATCGTCGGTCATCAAGGTGTCGGGGTCCACCGTGTGGGTGGGCAATGCCGACTACCGCGTGGTGCAGAAGGTCTCATCGTCCAACGGCAAGGTGCTCATGTCGTTTCCGGTGAGCAACACGCCGCGCAACCTGGCGCTGTCCGGCAGCGCGATCTGGGTGCTGTCGAGCAGCCCCAACTACGCCGTGCGCGCGTACAACACGTCGAGTGGCAAGGCACTGAGCGGGTCCGCGGCGCTCGCGGGAGCACCGTTCGGCCTGGCGGTGTCCGGTGGGGCCATGTGGATCTTCACCCAGAAGTACGTCTACAAGTTCTCCACCAGCACCTACAAGCAGTTGGCCCGCTACGCGCAGACCCTGCCGCCCGGCTCGACCATCTTCAACGGCCGTGCGGTTGCGGCGGGTCTCGGCGGCATCTGGATGCTCTCGCAGCAGTGCCAGCTCTACCGGTTCAACACGTCGTCCCACTCGGTGGACCTGAAGACGACCACAGGTGCGTCCTGCGGCAACGGTTCCAGTTCGCTCGCGCTGGCCTCCGGCTCCCTGTGGACCAACCTGCAGGGTGGCAGCGCCTTCCCGGCCGGCCACACCGTGGTGCGGAGCACGCCCGTCAGCTGATGCCCCGCGTGGGCGCACCGCCACCCGGCCCGCCATGACCGGGGCGACCCTGACCTGATCGGGCGGGCCGCCGCCCCCGCCTCGGGGCGGCGTTGCCACCGCGCTGGGGCTGCTTCTTCTGCGGGGCCGGGCCGGCGGCCTCGCTGAACTGGCTCTCCAGCTTCAGGGCACGGGTCATGGTGCGCATGTCGTCGATGTGCTCCTGGCCCACGAACGTGACGGCCACGCCCTGCTCGCCGGCGCGCCCGGTACGGCCCGTGCGGTGCACGTAGTCCTCTGCCATGCCGGGCGGGTCGAAGTTGATGACCTTGGCCACGTTGTCCACGTGGATTCCGCGGGCGGCCACGTCGGTGGCCACCAGGGTGGTCACGCGGCCGGCCTCGAAGTCGGCCAGCGCCCGCTCGCGCTGGCGCTGGCTCTTGTCGCCGTGCATGGCCACTGCGTGCACCTGCCTCTTCTTGAGGTGGCGCACCAGGCGGTCGGCGCCGTGCTTGGTGCGCACGAACACCAGGTTCAGGTCGCCGCCGCCGCCGAGCTCGCGCACGAGGTGGTCGAGCCGCTCATCGCGCTCGGCACGCACGAACCGGTGCTCGATCGCCGGGGCCTTCCTTGCGGGCGGCTCGTGCTCGTGTCGCACTGCGTCATGCGTGTACCGCTGCGCGATGACCCCGGCGTCGCCGTCGAGCGTGGCCGAGAAGAACAGCGTCTGGCGATCCTTGGGGCACTTGGCCACGATGCGGTCCACTGCCGGGCGGAATCCCATGTCGAGCATGCGATCAGCCTCGTCAAGAACCAGGATCCTCACGTTCTTCAGCGAGAACGCGCCGCGCGCGAGGAGGTCCTCCAGCCGACCGGGCGTCGCCACCACGATGTGCGCCTTGGCGGCCTCGCGGGCCTGCTTCTCCAGCCCCACTCCGCCGTACACCGCGCAGATCTTCAGCGCACGGGCATGGGCGATGGCGTATGTCGACTCCACGATCTGGGTGGCCAGTTCACGCGTGGGGGCCAGCACCAGCGCTGCGGGGCGCGGCGCCTCGGCCGGCGTGCGGTCGATCAGCGGCACCATGAAGGCCAGTGTCTTGCCGGACCCGGTGGGCGACTTGGCCAGCACGTCGCGGC
>JBIIJJ010000249.1:0-2507 GCA_044233875.1 Miltoncostaeaceae bacterium
ACGACCCCGACGACCAGCGCGAGCGCTTCGAGATGCTGCAGGCCGACCGCGCCGCCGGGGATGACGAGGCCCAGCCGGCCGATGAGGACTTCCTCACGGCCCTCGAGCACGGCATGCCGCCCACGGGTGGCCTGGGGCTGGGCATCGACCGCCTGGTGATGCTGCTGACCGACCGGCACTCGATTCGCGAGGTCATCCTGTTCCCGGCCATGCGCACGTAGTTTGCCCCCCGGCGCTGAGGTGATAGCGTCCCGCGCCGTTTCGTAGAGCAGTCCCAACCTGGAAGGTCACATGGCGAAGCCGCGCGGTCGCGGACGCATCAAGAAGAAGAAGGGCGGGGCTCCCGCACCGCGGAAGCGTCGTCCCCTTCTTGCACCCGAGGAGCTGGACTGGAAGAACTTCCCGTCCCTGCGGCGCTTCCTGTCGGAGCGCGGCAAGCTGCGCTCCCGCCGCATCACCGGCCTCTCCCGCCGTCAGCAGACACAGCTGGCGCAGGCAGTGAAGCGCGCCCGCACCATGGGCCTGCTGCCGTACCCCGACCAGGACCGCTCGGTCAAGGCGCACCGCGCCGCCAACCCGATTCCCGTGAGCGCCCCTGAGGCCGTCACCGAGGACGTCGTGGTGGAGGAGGTCCTCGAGGTCGAGGGCGCCGAGACGGAGATCGTGGAGGCGGAGATCGTCGAGCAGCCGGTGGCCGTTGGCGCCGGCGACTCCGAGGACGCCGAGGCCTAGGCCCCGGGGCAGAGGCCCCTCCAGCAGCACCTGACAGGAGGACCCGTCGGCGTTCGGCCGTCGGGTCCTCCTGTCATTATCACCCGATGGAAATGGGTGCTTGTCCCGCGTGCGATGCCGCGCTGATCTGGCGGCATAACGGCCTCTGGTGCGACCGCTGCCACCGCAAGGTGGAGACGTGCTGTGAAGGAGCACCTCAGCAATGCGCCGATCCAGGCGTGGCACACGACCGAACACCCACCGATCGGCAGTGATCCGGTGATACCTTCGGCGTCCATTTCATCCGCCGTTCTCGGCCCCGGTGCGGGGCCCCAGGAGGATTGAGGCACGATGTTCGAACGCTTCACCGAGCGCGCCCGCCAGGTGGTCGTACTGGCCCAGGAAGAGGCGCGGACCCTCAAGCACAACTACATCGGCACCGAGCACATCCTGCTTGGCCTGCTCCGCGAGGAGGAGGGCCTTGCGGCCCGCGTGCTGGAGGGCCTCGAGATCACGGTGGAGGAGGTGCGCGCCCAGGTGATCCGCATCGTCGGATCCGGCGAGGAGGTCACCTCCGGGCAGATCCCGTTCACCCCGCGTGCCAAGAAGGTGCTTGAGCTCGCCCTGCGCGAGGCGCTGTCGCTGGGCCACAACTACATCGGCACCGAGCACATCCTGCTGGGCCTCGTGCGCGAGAACGAGGGCGTCGCCGCCCGCATCCTCGCCGACTTCGACGCCGACTCCGAGAAGATCCGCAACGAGATCATCCGCATGCTGTCGGGTCCCGGCCGACGCCAGGGCCAGGGGCAGGGCAGCGGCTCGGGTGCCCCGTCGGGCGACAAGAAGTCGAGCAAGCTGCTCGACCAGTTCGGCCGCAACCTCACCAAGCTGGCCGCCGACGGCAAGCTCGACCCCGTGGTGGGGCGCCAGAAGGAAATCGAGCGGGTCATGCAGATCCTGGCCCGCCGCACCAAGAACAACCCGGTGCTCATCGGCGAGCCCGGCGTGGGCAAGACCGCCGTGGTGGAGGGCCTCGCCCAGCGCATCTCATCGGGCCAGGTGCCCGAGCTCCTGCGCGGCAAGCAGATCTACACGCTCGACCTCGCCGCGCTCGTGGCGGGCTCGAAGTACCGCGGTGAGTTCGAGGAGCGCCTCAAGAAGGTGATGAAGGAGATCGCCCAGCGCGGCGACACCATCCTCTTCATCGACGAGATCCACAACCTCGTGGGCGCCGGCGCGGCCGAAGGGGCCATCGACGCCGCGTCCATCCTCAAGCCGGCCCTGGCCCGTGGCGAGCTGCAGACCGTGGGCGCCACCACGCTCGACGAGTACCGCAAGTACCTCGAGCGCGACTCCGCGCTGGAGCGCCGCTTCCAGCAGGTGAAGGTGGACCAGCCCTCGATCGAGGAGACCGAGCAGATCCTGCGTGGGCTCCGCGACCGCTACGAGGAGCACCACAAGGTCAACATCACCGATGAGGCCCTCGAGGCAGCATCGGTGCTCTCCGACCGCTACATCTCCGAGCGCTTCCTTCCGGACAAGGCGATCGACCTCATCGACGAGGCCGCCAGCCGCATGCGCATCCGCACCATGACCGCCCCGCCGAGCTTCCGCGAGCTCGAGGAGGAGATCGAGGGCGTGCGCAAGGAGAAGGAGGCCGCGATCGAGGCGCAGGAGTTCGAGAAGGCCGCGAACCTGCGCGACACCGAGCGCCGCCTCACCAACAAGAAGCGTGACCTCGAAGAGGAGTGGAAGGCCGAGGACGCCCCCCGCCCGAGCATCGGCGAGGAGGAGAT
>JBIIJJ010000046.1:0-9682 GCA_044233875.1 Miltoncostaeaceae bacterium
AGGCTTTCCCCCGCCTAGCGGAGCGGCGGGCCATACCCCGCCACGTACGTCCTCTCGGCGGGGGTCATGGGGAACATGGGCGCCACCATCACGGTGCCGCCCGGCGGGCATGCGGCGACGGCCGCGTCGAGTGCCCCGGCCACGTCGGTGGTGCGCTGGTCAGGTTGCACGATGTCCGAGATGGCCTCTGCAGCCGGGCCGAAGGCCACCAGGGTGTCCGCCCGTCGGCGGGCATCGAGCAGCGCTTCGGCCAGAACGCCCTGCTCCACCGCATCGGTGTGCACGCGCGCGCCGGCAGGAGAGGGATCGCCGCCGATCACCAGCACGAGGGGGCCCGGGGGTAGCTCCCCGAGGCCAGCCCGCCCCTTCAGGGGGGTCGCGGCCATCGTGTTGTCGATGAGCGTCACCCCGTTGGGAAGGGCGTGCCTGACCATCCGGTGCACGGCGTCGGGAACCTGTCCCATCGCATGCGCCAGCCGATCGGCAGGGGCGCCCAGTGCCAGGGCAGCCGCGGCGGCGGCCATGGCCGCGCGGCCGGCGGTGCCCTGCGGCACAGATGGGGCGACGGCCACGCCCGTGGCCGACCGCAGGAGCACCGTGCCATCACCAGGGGCGAAGGCCCCGAATCCCACTCCCTGCCCGGCGCCGAAGCCCCAGCCGGGCGGGGCATCCACCCCCAGGGCCTGGATGGTCGTCGGGTCATCGACGGGCAGGATCAGTGGAGCACCGGACGGTATCGCCTCGACCACGCGCCTCTTGGCCGCGTAGTAACGCTCGAGCGAACCGTGCAACTCCACGTGGTCAGGGCGCACCATGGTGATGACGCCCACATCCACGCGCACTCTCCCCATGTGGCACAGGTGCGTTGACGTCAGTTCGGCGATCGTCACGGCGCCGGGGGGAAGGTCACGGGCCAGGGAGTGGTCCGGCCACGCGTTCCCGGATCGTGCGGTGCCGGAGATGCACACGGGCATGTCACATGCCGTGAGCAGGTGCTCGAGCGCCCTGCATGTCGATGTCTTGCCGGCGGTGCCGGTGACGGCCACCACGGGCCCGGTCGTGCCGTCGAGGATCAGTTCGGCGAGCACGGTGACGGGCGTGCCGGCCTCACGCGCCTCGCGAACCCACGGGTCACCCTCGGGAGTCCACTCATCGACGACGAGCAGGTCGGCGGCGCCGAGACCGTCCGGCGAGTCCGGGATGTCGTACCCGCGGGCCCGGAGAAGGCGCGCGGCCGCCAGGGCGTCCTCCCGGCCCGATACCCGGAGGATCGCCCGCATGCCCCGGTCAGCCCCCGGCGGGAACCGGACGGGCGATCATGGCGGCGATGACGTCCTCGTCATCGGGCATGGGCAGGTAGCGCGCCACTGACGACTGCGGCCGCACGCCGAGCTGCGCCTCGATGATCTCGGTGGGAATGCTCTCGCCGGCCATCTCGGCGGCGCAGGCGTAACGAAGACCCATCGCATGCACTCGACGCTCCAGGCCGGCGCGGTCGGCCAGCCGGGGCAGGAGCTCCCGCACATACGCCTGGCTGAGAGGCTTTCCCCGCAGCGTCGAGATGACGGGACCATCAACAGGCAGATCCATCTCGCCGCGCCGCTCCATCCAGCGGCCGATCTCGGAGGCGGCCAGGTCATCGATGCCCGCCACGCGGTCGCCCACCCGCACGCTGCGGGCATCGACGTCGATGGCGTCCGTGCCAAGTGACAGTGCCTCTCCGGGTCGCAGCCCCACCCGCCAGAGCAGCGCGATGAGGGCGCGATTGCGGCGACCCGTGCTCGTGCGGTCTGATGATGCCGAGAGGAGGGTGAGCGCTTCAGCGGGGGCGACGGGCGGGCTCTGGACGGTGACTGCCAATGGAACTCCGGATCGTGGTTGGGACAGCAGGCGCGGTGGGTGCGTGCTGGCTCCATCAAAGCAGGCCGCGCTTGGCCCAACAGGGGATTGACCCGCCCGTTTGTGAAGAATCTGGGGCCCCGGCTTGCGAAGCGGTGAAAACCGCCAAGCGAGCGCCGGGACCCCAGCGTTAATGCGCTAACCGCGCTTGAGCGCGCCCTTGACCGACGAGGCCATGATGATGAGGCCGATGCCGTCGAACAGGAACTGGATACCCACCAGCAGGCCGATGGCCCACGCTGCCGAGCTCGGGAAGTCGGCCGCGATGAGGATGCCCAGGATGATGGCGAGCACCCCACCGAAGGCCAGGAGGCCACGGCCCTCGCCGCCGGTGTCGCCGATGGCGGCGACCACGCGAACGACACCCATCACGATGAACACGATGGCGATGACCGCAGTCAGGCCGATCGTTGCCTCGATGGGGTTGAAGAGGATCCAGAGCCCGCCGATCAGCAGCAGGATGGAGAGGATTACACCGGTGATCTTCCAGCCGGTCGTGGCACCACTTCCAATAGCGGCGAACAGCCACGCGACGGCCAGCACGATGACCAGGATGCCGACGAGCACCGCGATGCTCACCGACACGAATGCGGGAACCGCGATGGCGATGATGCCGATGATGACGGCGAGGATGCCGGCCCACAGCATGCCGGTGCTCGCCTGCTTCAGATCCAGCCTTGAGTCCGTGCCCATGGACAAAACTTCCTTCCGTACGGGGGCATTCCGCGGACATTGTTCGCAGCAGGGGCCGGGAACTCCTTTTCACTCCTGGCAGGCGGCGCATGCCCAGGCGCGGCGCCCCGCCATGTCCCAGTTGGACACCGGGCCGCCGCACGACCGGCAGTTGGCCTGCCGGTAGACATAGGTGCGCTCGCCGCGCCGAAGCCGGGACCGTGGCTTGCCCGCGTCGGCTGCGCTCACCGTGATGATGCGGCCCGATTTCACGCCGTCGCGCAGCATTCGCGCCGAGGTGCCCCACAGCGCATCGAACTCCTCCCGCGAGATGGAGGTACCGGGTCGCTCGGGATGGATGCCGTTCACGTGCAGGGCCTCCGCCCGGAACACGTTGCCGATCCCCGCGATCACCGACTGGTCCATGAGCAGCGCGCCGATCGCGCGGCGGCTGCGATGGATGCGTGCCCACGCGAGCTCGGGCTCTGCGTCGTCGCGCAGCGGATCGGGGCCCAGGCGTGCGAGCAGGCGCTCCTCGTCAGGTGCCTCGAGCAGTTCGCAGGCCGTGGGACCGCGCAGGTCAACCGTGCCGCGTTCCCCCTCCATGCGCAGGCGGATGGCGCCACGTGGCTCAGGCGTATCCCCCCGGTGCATGAAGAATCGCCCGAACAGGCCGAGATGCACATGCAGCCGGGCGTCGTCCCCGAACCTGTAGATGAGGTGCTTTCCGTAGGCGTCGATGCCCGTGAGGGTGAGCCCATCGATGTGGGCGGCCCCATCCCCGAAGCGCCCCTGGGGCGACGACGCCTCGACCGGCAGGCCAACCAGCAGGGCCGACTGATCCCGGGCCGCACGGTGGATGGTGTGCCCCTCCGGCACGTCAGGCCCCCGTTTGGCGCACAGGACGCCGCATCAGTCGAGCCCGGTCCTCGTGTGCACCGGCACGCCTGCCTGCGCGGCAAGCTCGGGCAGCTCACCATCGAATGTCGCACGGTGCACCTGCGCCTCGGGGATGCCCGCCTCGATGAGCCGCTGCTCCAGGCCGCGCTCCGCGGCGTGCCGGAAGAACAGCACCGCGATGGCTCCGAAGGTGATGGCGCAGTGGGCCAGGATCATCACGGTGCCGGCGTTCGCCTGGTCCTGCAGGGCCGACCATCCGAACTCGGCGGCGCCGGCCTCGTGCGACTCGTAGAAGGGGGTGCCGGAGAACCAGTACACGTTGGCGATGAACACGCCCGCGAACCACACGCCCACCATGTAGAAGCACTTGGGCCCGGTGCGGAACCATGCGGGGGGGTCGACGATGCGATCGGTGATGGGCGCCCAGAGCAGGATGCCCGCCCCGAACACGGCCACCTGCTGCAGCACCCACACCCAGGGCCTGTAGAGCACCTCGTGATGGATGTCGGGCACGAGCCAGGCGATGGTCGAGCCGAGCCACAGCGAGAAGGCAACGACGGGGTGCAGGAGAATGGCCAGGAACCTGCGCCGCTCCCGCGTGCCGCGCGTGGCCCGGGGAACGGCCAGCAGCACGAGCAGCGGCGCAAGAGCGCCGACGGCGACGTGCTGCACCATGTGGGCGGTGAGCAGCCCGCCCTGCGCGATGACCGCGATGGGTGACGTGACCGACAGCACCAGCACGACGAGGCCGCTCAGCAGGAATGCCGTATGGCGACCGCTCACGTTGGGGTTGGGGTCCCACGACGGCGAGGTGCGTATGGCCAGCCCGAGGGCGGCGATCAGGCCGAGCAGGAGGCCCGGCACCACCCAGAGGGCGTACCACTGCTCCGACTGCACCCGGGCGAGCGCGTCGGCGTAGCCGCCCCAGAACTCAGTGGTTCCGCCCGAGATGCCGGCCAGCGCGCCGGAGAACGCCACGATGGCGGCGAATACGAGGGCGATGAGGATCCAACGAGCGCGTCTCACGGCCCGGGACCGTATCGCGCGCATGCCGTAACGTCAGCGCATGCGCGACATCGCAATAAGGGGCGACATGATCAGGCTCGGCCAGCTGCTGAAGCTGGCCGACCTGGCATCGGGCGGCGGCGACATCAAGGCGCTGCTCGCCGATGGGGTGATGGTGAACGGCGAGGTCGAGGACCGACGCGGTCGCCAACTGCACCCCGGCGACGTGGTGGTGGCGGCGGGCGAGGAACTGCACGTCGTCACGCCCTCCTGAGCGGGACGGTCGGCCCGGCGCGGTACCTGACCCCGCTGCCACAATCAGGTCATGGCTGAGATCGGACACACGGCGATCGGTGCGTGGAGCGGCGGTCGCGTAATGCACTTCGGGGAGCCCCTCGACGACGAGCGGCTCGAGGCACTCATCCGCCCCGGCGACGACATCTGCACGGTCGTGACCGCGGACGTGTACGCGGAGGGCGAGGCCGATCGCATCGTCGGCAGGGCCGTCGAGGGCCTCGATCGCGACTCGTACTGCATCGCGAGTGCCATCGGCCACGACTTCGTGAATGGTGTGCGCCAGGGCTCGAGCGGCTTTCCGCGATTCACCAACCCCTCGCTGCGCGGGGAGGGCCAGTACCGCGACTACCTGTTCGGTGCGCTGGAGGCCAGCCTGGAGCGCCTCGGCACCGATCACGTCGACCTCGTCATGCTGCACAACCCCGATCGCATCGGCTACACGAACGAGACCGTGTGGCGCGCCATGGCGGACCTCCGGGCGGAGGGCCTGGCGAAGATGATCGGCGTGGCGCCCGGACCTGCCAATGGCTTCACGCTCGACCTCATCGGGTGCGTCGAGCTGTACGGCGACGAGATGGACTGGGCGATGATCATCCTCAATCCGTTCGAGCCGTGGCCGGGGAAGATGGCGCTGCCTGCACTCGCGGCGCATGGGGTGAAGGTGCTGGCGCGCGTCGTGGACTACGGCGGCATCTTCCACGGCGACCTGCCCGACGAGGACGCCCTGGTGGAGGGGGACCACCGCAAGTACCGGCCCGCGGGCTGGGTGGCGTCCGGCCGCGAGCGGCTGGCGCAGATCGAGCCCATCGCCGAGCGCCACGGCCTCACCCCGCTCCAGCTCTCCGCGCAGTGGACCCTGGCTCAGCAGGGCGTGCACTCCGTTGTGCCCACCTTCATCCAGGAGGCGGGGGAGAACCACAAGACGGTCGAGGACCAGCGACGTGAGCTCGCCACCACACCACAGGACATCGTGCTCACCGCCCACGACCTCGCCGAGATCGACCGCCTCGGTGACAACCACGGGTGCATGGTGCTCAAGGGCGGTACACCGGGGCACAACGGTGAGCCCATGCCCGACTCCTGGCCGATGGCACCGGACCTCGAGGAGATCGCCAGTCGGTGGGGCATCGAGCCCGGTCGCGATCTGGTGAAGATCGAGGCCTGACCCGGTTCAGGGGCAGCGAACAGGTGAGGTTCCTGCCCGTGTGCGCAGCGTCCCTGCGGTCGGGGCGCCGGGCACGAGGCACCCATAGGCTCCGGCGCGTTCCTCATCAGGAGAGCCTGATCATGCGCCGTAGCCTTCGCTCCATCGCCCTGCCCGCCGCGATCGCCGCCGCTGGCGCTGCCGCCCTCGTGCCCGCACAGGCCGCGCTGGGCGGGGATATCGCCAGCGCGCCCCAGGTGTCGAAGCCGGCTCCGGCGGGGGGCGGCTACTTCGGAGTGTGGGTCCTCAAGAGCTGGACGTTCGACGGCCGGGAGCTCGCGTGCCCCGTGGTCGTTCCGCAGTACCCCGGCGCCCCGTCGCTCTCCTGCGGTCCGAACACGTATCTCAAGCTCTTCCGTGACTCGCGCTACACCACGGACCTTCCCGTGTTCTCACGCCATGCGGCGGATAGGGGCGTGTTCGTCGTGATCGCCTATGGCGGAAAGGCCGGCAACGCGATCGTGTTCGATGACGCGGGCGCCCTCGATGAGCCGCGCGCGTACCGCATGAGCCTGGGCAAGACCCGGGGGAAGAAGGCGCCCACCGGCATGAAGATCTCGACATCCATGTCCGCCCCGGGTGGCACCCAGATGCAGGTGGCGATGAACTTCGTCCGCTACACGGGCTAGTCCCGCAAGCCCGTGGGGGGCAAAGCCGACGAGCGGATTCGAACCGCTGACCCCTTCATTACGAGTGAAGTGCTCTACCAGCTGAGCTACGTCGGCGAAGCGGGCGGCATCCTATCCCACGCGGTGGGGCGGGCGACTAGAGCAGTGCCCCAGGACTTCGCCGGGGAAGGGCGGAACCACGCCGGATCATTGCCAGCCGGTCGAGAAGGCCCTCCACCCAGAGATCTGCGAGGGGATTGAGCCGGAAGCCGGCGCGGGTGCGCTGGATCTCCGAGAGGCCGGCCTCGATCGCAGGGCCCTGCTCCGGATGCACGAGCGCGGCGAGGCGGGGCGTCAGCTCCTCGTTGCGCACCGCCGCCGCAGCCCCCACGGCTGCCGCGAGGGCATCCGCGTACACGGCGGCCATGCCGTCGAGTACGTGACCCCAGCCCTCGGTGACAAGGCGCCTGCGCTGACGACGGGCTTCATCATCCGCCTTCTTGGCGGCGGTCTTGCCCCCCCGCTTGCCCTCGAGGGCCGCAGCCTCGGCGCGCAGGCGCTCCAGCTCCTCGGACGGGTGATCGCCGGCTGCGGCCTCCATCGCCGTCTGGATGTCATGAACGATGTCGGCAGCGCTGCCGGTGCCCTCTAGCGCGGCCATCCCCATGTCGGTGCCAAGGGCGCGCAGGCGACGCTCGAAGGGCCCGACCTGCAGCGCGAGGAGCCCGTCGGCCCTGGCCCGTGCCCGCGCCTCCTGCGCAGGCTCCCCCCGCGCCTCCAGCTCCTCGGCGATCACCTGCCAGCCCGGCGTGCGAAACGGCACCAGCATGCAACGGGAGCGGATGGTGGGAATGAGGTCGGTGAGACGGTCGGTGACCAGGATCACATGCGAGAGGGGAGGGGGCTCCTCCAGCACCTTGAGGATGCGGTCCGCCCCTTCCTGCGGCCTCAGGCGCTCCGCGCCATCGATGATCATCACCCGCCTCTTTCCCACGACCGGTCGTGAGGCGAGGTCCGCGAGGACGGGCTCGAGTTCGTCGGCCATGCGGATGGTGGCGCCGGAGGCCGACACCGTGGAGATGTCCAGCGACTCCTCATCCGGGTCGTGCGCACGGTCGGGGTCCACGAGTGCCCATGCCATGGCCCGGGCTGCACGCCGCTTGCCGGAGCCACGGGGGCCGTGCAGCAGCAGCTGCTGCGGGGGTGAGGTGCGGTAGGCGGCCGCGGTGAGAATGCGCTGCGCCGCCGGCTGGCCCGCGACGTCCACGGTCACGACGAGCCCACCACCGCGGCCATCACGCGGGCATGCACCTCATCCAGCGTTCCGGCGGCCGACACCAGATGCACGCGGTCGGGGTAGAGGCGGGCCACCTCGCGGTAGCCCTCGGCCACGCTCTCCTGCAGGGCGTCGCCCTCGTCCTCGATGCGGTCCACGCTGCCCCGGTCGGCCCGGCGGTCGCTCGCGGCCCCCGGTGTGATGTCGAGGATGATCGTGAGATCGGGCATGTGCTCGCCGATCGCGGGGCCGTTCATGGCCGCCACGTCGGGTATGCCAAGCCCGCGGGCAGCACCCTGGTAGGCGAGCGAGGAGTCGAGGAACCGGTCGGCCACTACCCAGGTGCCCGTCGACAGCGCGGGCTCGATGACCTCGCGCACCAACTGTGCGCGCGCGGCGGCAAACAGATAGGCCTCCGCCCAGGGGCTCATGGGGTCGGGGCCGAGCACCACCTCCCGCACGGCCTCGCCAAGGGCGGTGCCACCTGGCTCGCGCACGTGCACCACATCGTTGCCGCGCTCGCGCAGGGCGTCGGCGAGCATGACGGCCTGCGTGCTCTTGCCGGAGCCGTCGACGCCCTCGAGCGAAATGAATCGCGCGCTCATGGAGCACCGGCCACTGCAACCGCGACCACCACGGTGGCCGCGGTGATGATGCAGAGCGCGACCCCGAGCAGTCGGGCCGACCTGCTGGAGGCGCGGCGTGGCTGGGGAGCGGGCACGCCCTCGGCGAGCCGGGCCAGCACGTCGGGGCGTGGGCCCCCGTGCGGGGCGGCCATCAGGCCTCCTTGCGCGGGCGGCGGCGCTGGGCCATGCTGCCGCGCGACCACCATGCGGAGGGCGAGATGACGGTGTATCGACCCGGGGCGCTCATGCCCCGTCGAGGCTAGCAGTGGCCGGCGGAGGTCCCGTCGTGGTCACGGGCGGCGCAGGCTTTATCGGCTCAACGCTGGCCGACGCGCTGGTGGCCGACGGCCGCGAGGTGCACGTGGTCGATGATCTCTCCACGGGGCATCGGCGCAACCTGCCCGGGGAGGCGACGTTCCACGAGGTCGACATCCGGGCGTTCGACGCCGTGCAGCGGGTCGTATCCGGCTCCGGCGCGGCCACCATCTTTCACCTTGCCGCGCAGGCCGATGTGCGAAAGGCCATCGAGAATCCGGCCTTCGACGCCGACGTGAACATCACCGGCTCGCTGTCGGTGCTGGAGGCAGCCCGGCACGCGGGTGCCCGGGTGGTGTTCGCCGCCACGGGTGGAGGCTCGTACGGCGAGTACGACGGCCTGCCGATTCCCACGCCCGAGGGCGCCGAGCCGCGACCGATGTCCCACTACGGCCAGAGCAAGCTGGCCGGCGAGGGCTACTGCGCGCTCTATGGCCGGCTCTACGGCGTGCCGACCGTGCGCCTGCGGCTCGGGAACGTGTACGGGCCCCGCCAGGACCCGCACGGCGAGGCCGGAGTCGTGGCGATCTTCTCGGGCAAGCTCATCGATGGCGAGCCGATGAAGGTGTTCGGCGACGGCCTGCAGACGCGCGACTACGTCTATGTCGACGATGTGGTGGACGCCTTCATGCGTGCGGAGGGAGGGCCGGACGACGCCACCCTCAACATCGGTACGGGTCGGGAGATCTCGGTGCTGGACCTCGTGAGGATCCTCGGCGGCGGTGAGCCGGAGTTCGCGCCCGCACGTGCCGGGGAGCTCCAGCGCAGTTGCCTCGACGCCTCCCGGGCTGCTGCCGTGCTGGGCTGGAGCGCCGGCACCTCGGTGGAAGAGGGCCTGCCGCGCACCTTCGAGGCGATCCGGGCGGCACGCGCCGCGTAG
>JBIIJJ010000041.1:0-10025 GCA_044233875.1 Miltoncostaeaceae bacterium
CGGGGGCAGCGACACCTACGTGCGCGCCATCACGGCACCGCTCGGCGACCGCGTGCACGCCGGCCTCGGGGTCACCGAGGTACGCCGTGACGCCGACGGCGTCGACGTGCGCACCGACGACGGCCGGGTGCGGCGCTTCGACCACGTGGTGATGGCCGCGCACGCCGGGCAGTCGCTCGCGATGCTCGCCGACGCCAGTGACGAGGAGCGGCGGACCCTTTCGGCGTTCCGCACCGTCGAGAGCTCCGTGAGCCTGCACGCCGACTCCTCGCTGCTGCCGCGAAGGCGCCGCGCGCGTGCGGCGTGGAACCATCACGTGGATGACTGCCACGCCCCGTACGCCGCGCCGGCGATGACCTACTCGCTCAACCGGCTCGAGAACCTGAGGTCGCGGGCGGAGTGGTGCGTGTCGCTGAACCGCGATGACGAGGTGGACCCCGCGCGGCTCGTGATGCGCACCCGCTACGCGCACCCGGTGTACGACTTCGCGGCGCTCAGCGCCCAGGCGCGCATCGGGGATATCCAGGGCGTGCGCCGCACGTGGTTCAGCGGCGCGTGGATGGGCAACGGCTTCCACGAGGACGGCATGCGCGCGGCCGTATCGGTTGCGCACGGGCTCGGGGTGCACTGGTGAGGTCGGCCATCTACACCGGCACCCTGGTGCATGCGCGCAGTGAGCCCGAGAACCACGTGTTCCGGTATCCGGTGTGCTTCTACGCCATCGACCTCGATGAGATCCCGGAGCTCGACCGCCGGCTGAGGCTCTTCTCGTACAACCGGCCCGGCGTGGTGACCCTGCGCGACTCCGATCACCTGGGCAACCCGCAGCGGCCGGTGGCCGACAACATCCGCGAGTACCTGGGGGAGCGCGGCGTGCAGGCCCACGACGCCCGCATCACCATGCTCACCAACCTTCGCGTGGCGGGCTACGTGTTCAACCCGGTGTCGTTCTTCTACGTGCACGGACCGGATGGCGAGCTGCGGTGCATCCTCGCCGAGGTGAGCAACACGTTCGGCGAGCGCCTGCCGTACCTGCTCACCGATGAGCAGCGAATCGCGTCGCTGGCCGGTGAGCACGCCTTCCAGCACGACAAGCGCATGCACGTATCGCCGTTCTTCCCGCTGGACCAGGACTACGTGTTCCGCATGGGGGAGCCCGGCGACACCGTGGACATCCGCATGGACGTGCTTCAGGATGGCAGGCGTCCGTTCTGGGCCACGCTCAGCGGCACGCGGCACGACATGACCGACCGCGAACTGGCCCGGGCGCTCGCCCGGTACCCGCTCATGCCGCTGCAGGTGATCTCGTTGATCCACGTCGAGGCGCTCCGCCTCTGGAGGAAGCGCGTGCCGTTCCACAAGAAGCCGAGGTTCGTGCCGTCCGAGGGATCGGTGGCCGCAGCGGGCGACCACTCCGCCACCGAGCGCACGCGTGGCGTGCGGCCGATCCCCGCCAGCGGGCGCTCACCGCTCACCCCGGTGGTGAAGGCCCTCGCGCTGCGCGGCCTGCGCAGGCCCGTGGGCGGCTGGTTCGAGGTGGAGATGCCCGATGGCTCCGTTCACCGCATGGGCTCTGCGGCGAATGGGCCGCGGCATGCGCGGGTGAAGGTGACCGGCAAGGACTTCTTCCGCCGCATCGCGCGCCGCGGCCGCGTGGGGTTCGGCGAGGCCTACCAGGCCGGCGACTGGACGACCGACGACCTGCCGGCGTTCCTGGAGATCCTCGCCCTCACCGCGGAGGACGTGCGCCGCCGCCCACCGCAGTCGCTGGTGCCCGCGGCCATCTCGAAGCGGCCGCGCCTGCCCAACCCGGCCGACCTCATCCGGGCGCGGCGCGACGTGCAGTACCACTACGACCTGGGCAACGACCTCTACGAGGTCTTCCTCGACCCGTCGATGACCTACTCGTGCGCGTACTTCGAGCACGAGGGCCAGCCGCTCGAGGATGCCCAGCAGGCCAAGTACCGCAGGCTCTGCGAGAAGCTGCGCATCGGGCCGGAGCACCACGTGCTGGAGGTGGGCTGCGGATGGGGCGGGTTTGCCATGCATGCCGCACGCGAGCGGGGCTGCCGCGTCACCGGCATCACGCTGTCGGTGGAGCAGGCCGAGGAGGCCCGCCGCCGCGTCGAGCAGGCGGGGCTCTCCGATCGCATCGACATCGTCATCCAGGACTACCGCGAGATGCAGGGCACCTACGACCGCATCGTGTCGATCGAGATGATCGAGGCCGTGGGCTATGACGGCCTGCGCACCTACTTCTCGAACCTCGATCGCCTGCTCGCACCCGGGGGCGTCATCGGCATCCAGGCCATCACGGTTCCCGACCAGCGCCTCGAGCGGTACCGCCGCGGCACGGACTGGATTCGCGAGTACATCTTCCCGGGTGCGTTCTGCCCGCCGCTCGCCTCGATGGTCGACGCCATGCGCACGTCATCCGAGCTGCAGGTGGAGGGCATCGAGAACATCGGCATCCACTATGCGGAGACCCTGCGGCTGTGGCGCGAGCAGTTCATGGCCCGGGCCGACGACGTTCGCGACCTTGGCTTCACGGATGAGTTCATCCGCACGTGGGAGTTCTACCTGGCGTTCTGCGAGGCCGGGTTTCGCACCCGGGCGCTGGGCGACCTGCAGATGGTGATCAGCCGGCCGTACAACGGCACGCTGCCGAGGTGGCCGGAGGAGCGCCTGAGCCTCTAGGCGCCGTCGCCGCGGGGCTCGAACCCGAGCGACGCCGAATTGATGCAGTAGCGCAGGCCATTCGGCCCCGGGCCATCGGGGAACACATGCCCCAGGTGGGCGTCGCACGTGGCGCAGCGCACCTCGATGCGCCGCATGCCGAACGAGCCGTCCTCGTGCTCGGTGATGGCGTCCGCGGATACGGGGGTGACGTAGCTCGGCCAGCCGGTGCCCGAGTCGAACTTGTGGGACGAGTCGAACAGGGGGGATTCACAGCACACGCAGCGGTACACGCCGTCGTCGTGGTGGTCCCAGTAGATGCCCGTGAAGGCGGGCTCGGTGCCGGCTTCGCGGGTCACGTGGAACTGCATGTCCGAGAGCTTCTCGCGGTACTGATCGTCGTCGGCGCCGGCGCGGCGTGCCATGGTCTGCTCCGGGTTCAGGGGCCGGTGGACCCGTGATGATAGGGGCAGTCGGCCCCCCGACCGGTGCTACCGTCGTATCCCGATGAAGTCACGCTCCCGGTTCGCAATCGCGCTCACCCTCGCCGCCGTCCTCGGTGGATGGCTCATCTGGACGAGCATCGGGGGCAGCCTCGAGACCTACACCAGTCCATCCGGCCTGGTGAAGACGGCCGACGGCACCACGTACCGCCTGAATGGCACGGTGGCCCCGGGCAGCCCGGCCGACGCCGCCGAGCGGGCACAGACGTCCGAGGGGCTGAGGTTCGTGGTTCGCGACAAGGTCAACCCGAAGTCGACGGTGCCGGTGGTGTACCGCGGCAGCGTGCCCGACGCATTCAAGGACGGCCGCGAGATCGTGGTGACCGGACGCATGGAGAACGGCGTGTTCCAGGCCGACCGCGGCACGCTCATCACGCTGTGCCCCTCCAAGTTCATGGAGGAGCAGGCGAAGAAGGGCAAGAAGATGCCCGCTGACCACGCGTCGAAGGGCACCGCGGGCACGTGACCCTCGTCGGCCGCGCAGCGCTCCTGCTGGCGTTCGCGGCCGCGCTCTATGCCGTGGGCGCGGCCCTGTGGTCGCGCTACGCGCGTCGCCGCGACCTGCTGGCGTCGGCTGAGCGCGGCGTATGGGCAGTGTTCATCACCACCACCACCGCGGTGGTGATCATGTGGACGCTGCTCCTCACCAACCGGTTCGACGTTGCCGACGTGGCGGGGTACTCCAACCTCACCCTGGGCTGGCGCTACAAGATCACCGCGCTGTGGGGCAGCCAGGCGGGGTCGCTCCTGCTCTGGATGTGGCTGCTGTCGATCGTGTCCGTGCTGGTCGTGCTGACCAACCGCCGGCGCAACCGGGAGCTCATGCCGGTGGTGGTCGCGGTGCTCATGGGCATCGCCGTGTTCTTCACCAGCGTGCTCTCGTTCATCACGAGCCCCTTCGCCACCGTGTCGCCGGTGCCGGCAGACGGCCGCGGCCTCAACCCACTGCTGCAGAACATCTACATGGAGAGCCATCCGCCCCTGCTCTACGTGGGCTACGTGGGGCTGTCGGTGCCATTCGCATTCGCGATCGCGGCGCTGGTGACCAGGCGCCTCGACAGCACGTGGATAACGTCGGTGCGCCGCTGGATCATCGTGTCGTGGCTTTTCCTCACCGTGGGCATCGTGCTGGGGTCGCGCTGGGCGTACGAGGAACTGGGGTGGGGCGGCTACTGGGCATGGGACCCGGTGGAGAACGCTGCGCTCATGCCGTGGCTGGTGGCAACGGCCTTCCTGCACTCGGTGATGGTGCAGGAGCGCCGGGGCATGCTGCGCATCTGGAACATGGTGCTGGTGATCCTCACCTTCACCCTGGCCATCTTCGGCACGTTCCTCACGCGGTCGGGAATCCTGTCGTCGGTCCATGCCTTCGGCGAGAGCACCCTGGGGCCGTACTTCCTGGGCATGATCATCGTGATCCTCGTGGGCTCGTTCGCGCTGCTGTTCACCCGCCTGCCATCGCTGCGAAGCGAGAACTCGCTCGAGAGCTACATCAGCCGCGAGGCCGTGTTCCTCTACAACAACCTCCTCCTGGTGGGCCTGGCGTTCGCCGTGTTCTGGGGCACGATGTTCCCGGTGCTCACCGAGGCCGTTCAGGGCGAGAAGATCACCGTGGGGCAGGGCTTCTTCAACCAGGTGGCGGCCCCGATCGGGCTGGCGCTGCTGTTCCTCACCGGCGTGGGCCCGCTCATCCCGTGGCGCAAGGCGTCGGGCCGCGAGTTGCGACGTCGGTTCGTGCCGCCGCTGGTGGTGGCCGTGATCGCCGTCATCCCCGCGGTGTACTTCGCGCAGGACGGCCGCCATTGGTGGGCCGCCATGGCCATCATCCTCGCTGCCTTCACCGTCACCTGCATCGTGGGCGAGTACTGGCGCGGCATGAAGGTGCGCCACCAGCTGGGCGGCATCTCGTGGCTCGGCTCATTCGGCCAGCTGTTCTCGCGCAACCGGCGGCGCTACGGCGGGTACGTGGTGCACGTGGGCGTGGTGGCCATCATCGTCGGCATCGCATGCCAGGGCGCCTTCTCGACGCAGGGGGACCTGGCGCTGCGCACCGGACAGACCGGGGAGGTGGCCGGGTACCAGTTCACCAATGACGGCGGCACCCGCTCGCGTGACGACCACAAGATGAGCGTGGGCGTGAACCTGGGTGTGTCGGAGGGCGGCAACCGGTTTGCCACCCTCAACCCCGGGGTCGATGTGTTCCTCGCGCAGCAGCAGCGCTCGAGCGAGGTGGCCATCGACTCATCGCCGTTCCGCGACGTCTACGTGGTGCTGGTGGGCCTCACGCCGGACGGCCTCGCCCGCATCAGCGTGTTCATCAACCCGATGATGATGTGGATCTGGGCAGGTGGGCTGATCATGGTGATCGGATCGATCATCGCCGTGTGGCCGTCACGGCGGCCGCGGAACGCCGTGCTGCCGGAGCCCGCGGGGGCTGACGGCCGCGCACGCGAGTAGCCTCGCGCGGCGATGGCCTTCGTCTTCATCGCGATCCTCAGCGTGCTCGTCGTCGCGCTGGTCGCGTGGCCCCTGATCACGCGCGTCTCGTCGCCCGCACCTGAGGGCGGCGACGACGACCGCCGCGCCGTGGAGGAGGAGCTCGAGCGGTCGCTCGACGCCATCCGCGAGATCGAGATGGACCACCGTGCGGGCAACCTTTCGGATGACGACTTCGAGGCCCTTGACCGCGATGAGCGTGCCCGCGCGGTGGAGCTGATGCGCCGTCGCGATGCCATCACGGCCGAGGAGGGCCAGTGAGGCGGGGGCGGCTGGCGGCCCTGGCTGTCGCCGCGGCGGTTGCGGTGCCACTGCTCTCGGGCTGCAGCGCGAAGCTCTCGCAGTACATCGATATCGCACCGGACGGCGGCGGCACCCTGTCGCTCGAGCTCAGGCTCGACCCCGCCGCGCAGCAGGCCATCAACCTGCAGCGGCAGCTTCAGGAGGGCACGTTCGAACGGTTCCTCGACGTGCGGAACGAGAACTGGCGCGGCCCGGGCGACTCCGGCTCGCCGTTCGTGCAGCGCACCGAGGCCAACGGCACCGTGGTGCTGCGCACCGCCCGTCGCCTGCGGGCCGGAACCTCCCAGCTCGACGACCTCGAGAGCGCCCTCGGCGTGCAGCGGCCGCTGCAGCCGATCCTCGCCGCCACCGGGCGCTACTGGGCGGCTCCCGAGAGGCGGGACAACCGCAACTCGCAGACCACCACATCGCCGGTGACGGGCAATGCCATCGGCGGGGAGTCGCAGGCAGGCATCACCGGGCTGCCCAAGCGCGTGCCGCTGCAGTCGCTGCTGGTCGACGAGTTCACGCCCGCCTACGAGGATCGCGGGCGCTCGTACTTCCCCACCTTCTCGATCGGGTCGCGCGGTGGGGTGGGGGAGGTGCTCGACCCCACGTGCAACGCGGGCAGCCCGCGCATCGACTTCACGCGCGCCGACCTGGCCCTGCAGAAGGGGCTCGACTTCGCGTACACATGGGCCGTGCCGGCGCGCATCGCCCTGCACTCCCCCACGGCGCGCATCTCGGGCGATGGCTACGTGGCGTCGTGGGCCATGCCCTACGGATCGTGTCTGCGCATGGAGGTGTCGTCGGCCGGTGCGCAGGACGGACGGGTGGTGAACGGCATCATCCTGGGCGCGGCGATCCTGTTCCTCTCCCTGGTCTTCGCGTTGCGGGTGGTGTCGAAGAGGCGTCGTGACAAGCGCGCCCCTGCGCCGGATGACGAATAAGAAGTCCTGCAAAGTGGCACAAAAGACGTTCGACGGGGGCCGTTTCCCCATTGGCCATGGCTTGCCGGATGTCATGCAACAAACGGTTGCAGTGTCCCGGTTAAGCTCATAAAAACGTCAAGTCGCATACCCGCGCGGGGTTGACTCGGCCGGGCCCCCCGCTAGGGTCGTCCGCGGCCAATGACCTCCGAGGGGCATGTCGCCCGGTATCCGCCGGGGCCGATGTGACCTACAGCCCGGTGACGCCCGCGCAGCGGGTCCGGCGCGGAAAGGGAATCAGGATCATCGACCGCACGAGCAGTGCCCCGCGCGATCGCCGCAGCCCCCTTCGCAGGGGAGCCGCGCTGGTTGCCCTCCTCTCGATCGGTGTCACTGCGCCCGCGCTGGTGGCGTCCCCGATGCCCGAGCAGCTCCCGGGCAGCACCGTGGGCGCAGCCCCGGAGGGGTCGGGACTGCCGGCCCAGCAGCCCGCCGCGCCCGCGCCCACAGCGCCCGCAGCGACCACGCCGGTGGTCCCCACCGCGCCGGCCGACGCGTTGCGTCCGGGTGCGTCGGGCGCTGACGTCAAGTCGCTGCAGCGCAAGCTGCGCGCACGTGGCATCAAGGTGCCGGTGGATGGCAGCTACGGGGCCAGGACGCGCGCCGGCGTGCGCATTCTGCAGCGCAAGCTCAAGATGAAGCCCACGGGCATTGCCGACGCCGCACTGCTCAAGAAGCTTGGCGTCAAGATCCGCGCGGTCGCCAGTGCGCCGGCCGTGCTTGCGGCACCCGGTGCGCCCACCACGGCCCGGTACCTCAAGGTCTTCCCGGTCGTGGGCGACTACTCGTATTCGAACGACTTCGGGGCCCCGCGCTCGCAGGGTTCCCATCAGGGCAACGACATCATCGGCAAGATCGGCATGCAACTGGTGGCCTGCGTGGACGGCACGATCTCGCGCCTCACCCGCTCCGAGACCGGTCTCGGCGGCATCTGGATCTGGATCGTCGACGGCCAGGGCAACGAGTACTACTACGCCCACATGGACACCATCTCGCCCGAGCTCAGGGCGGGCTCCAAGGTGACGGCCGGGCAGACCGTGGGCACCATGGGCATGACCGGTGACGCCCGCGGCACCGTCCCGCACCTGCACTTCGAGATCCGCCCGAACGGTGGGGGATCCATCAACCCCTTCTCCGACCTCCGGGCCGTCGATCCCAAGCGGTAATCCGCAACGCATTCGCAACGGCCTGAGGGGTCCCGGCTCGTAGGACTGGGACCCCGGCCGTCGAATCCGCATCCCCGTGACGCGGATTCCCATCAGGACCACCTCGCTGGCAGCGGTCGCACTGGTTGCGGTGACTGCCGTACCCACCGTGGCCGTGGCCCCCGGCATCATCGATCGCAAGCAGACCGTGGATCGGCGGCTCTACGGGGCAGAGGAGCGCCTGAGGGCGGCGATCAACCGCCAGGCGGTGCTCACGTCGGATATCGCCACGATCAACAGGCGCCTGCGCACGGTGAACGCCCGCCTCGAGCCCCTTGCTGCGCGCCGCGATGCCGCCGTGGAGGCCCATCGCATGGCGGCCGGCACGCTGGTGCAGGTGAACCGCGACCTCGCCTTCCAGCGGCGTCAGCTCAGCATCGCCACGGGTCGCCTGCGCGTGCAGCGCCAGGCGCTCATCGAGCGCATCCGTGAGATCTACCGCACGCAGGATGATGATCCCCTTCTCGGGCTGCTGAGGGAGGGAACCCTGGCCGAGCTCGCGGGGTCGGTCAGCGGCATCGAGCGGGCCACCGACCGCGACCGCGACATGATCTCCGCGGTCTCCCGGTACCGGAACCTCACGCGCGACTCCGCCGCGCGCATCGCCGTGCTGCAGGAGCGCGCCGCCGCAGCCGAGGATCGCGCTGCCGAGAAGGCGGCCGCGGCAAAGGCGGCCGCACGTGAGCTCGATGTGGAGCAGCGCGTGCTGCGCCGCACCAAGCGGGTGCGGGCACGCATGCTCTCGACCATCCGAGTGGACCGCGACCACATCGAGAAGGACACCAAGGCGCTTCGCGAGCAGTCGTTCGCCCTCGCCCGTCGCATCGCCGAGATCCAGGGCGTGCCGTATGCCGAGCCGTCCGATACCTCGCCATCCGCCGCGGGCTTCACGTGGCCCACGTCCGGCCAGATCACGTCCGGCTTCGGCCCCAGGTGGGGTCGCATGCACCAGGGCATCGACGTCGCGGCACCCACCGGGCGGCCCATCACCGCGGCCAAGTCCGGCAAGGTCATCCTGGCCGGCTGGTCGGGTGGCTACGGCAACCTGGTGGTCATCGACCACGGCGGCGGGCTGTCCACCGCCTACGCCCACCAGAGCCGCATCGCCGTGAAGGTGGGCGACCCGGTCACCCAGGGCGCCCTCATCGGCTTCATCGGAAGCACCGGCCACTCCACCGGCCCGCACCTGCACTTCGAGGTGAGGGTGAACGGAGCGGCACGCGACCCCCTCCCATACCTGTAGGGGACAGTCCCCACCCCGGGGACAGTCCCCCGTCGGCGTCTACACTCCGCGCCGGTCCGCCTGACGTCCAGAGAGGAAACCGCGCGTTGTCCCAGATGCAGCCCGCCACGAAGACCGCCCAGTACCTGGCTGAGCCCCATGAGGTGCATCGCGTGGTGCTGCTCTACTCGGGCGGGCTCGACACGTCGGTGATGCTCAAGTGGATCCAGGACGAGTACGACGCAGAGGTGGTGGCGCTCTGCATCAACCTCGGCCAGCCCGAGGACGACTTCCAGGAGATCCTCGACAAGGCGATCAACCTGGGCGCCGTGGAGAGCCTCGTCATCGACGCGCGCGAGGAGTTCGCCCGCGATTACGTGGCCCCGGCCATCAAGGCCAACGCGCGCTACCAGGGCGGATACCCGCTCTTCACGTCGCTGGGCCGCCCGCTCATCGCGAAGCTGGCCGTTCAGGAGGCCCGCCGCCACAAGTGCGACACCATCGCGCACGGCTGCACCGGCAAGGGCAACGACCAGGTGCGCATCGAGGCCACGATCGCCACGCTCGCGCCCGAGCTCAAGGTGATCGCGCCGGTGCGTGAGTGGCAGATGGGCCGCGACGAGGAGATCGCCTACGCGCAGGAGCACGGCAT
>JBIIJJ010000042.1:0-9960 GCA_044233875.1 Miltoncostaeaceae bacterium
ATGATGGCCGCCACCAGCGCACGCACCTTGCCATGCAGCCAGTCCCTGTGAGGTCGCTCGAAGGCGTCATCCAGCCCGTCGGTGAGCGAACCCGCCACATTGCCCGCAAGCCAGATGCCGGCAAGCAGACCCAGCACCAGGAACACGATCGACTGGCCTGCGCTCGACGATGCCGACTGCAGGAGGGAGTCGAGGAAGTTCGCCAGCTGGTCGGGGATCGTGCCGCGCGCGTTGTCGATGAGGGTGGAGTACGACGCGGGGCTCGCCACCAGGCCGATGATCGAGATGAGCACGAAGGCAAACGGGATGGACGCCACGAACGCCACGTAGGCGAACTGGCTGGCACGGGCCATCTGCGCGTGGCGGGCCACGCGACCCGTCACCCGCTTGCTGAAGTCCCAGAACGAGACGAGGGCGCTCATGGGCGCCGCGCCCGCGAGCGGCCCGGCCTACCTGCTCTGGGAGAGCAGCACTGCGAGGTCTGCATACGACAGGCCGTCCGCGGTCTGGGGCAGCCCCAGGTCGTGGTCGAGGGCATCGGCCAGGGCGCGCGCGCGGGAGAGCACGGCGTCGTGCACCGGCTGGCCGGGTGCGGCGTCGGCGATTCGCTTGGCCTCGTTCCTCAACTGGTTGAGGTCGGCGGCCGGCGAGTTGAAGGTGGGCCGGTCGTCGGGGGTCCACGCCGGTGCTGCCGACGGGTCGGACGAGGCCTCTGTGGTCTCTGCGTTCTCGGTTGTCACGGGGACCACCTTAGCGCGTGCATGCGCGTCAGCCGTCGTCCCTCGGCGTGGCCTCGGGGCGCGACGACGCGCGATCCATCAGCGCCTGCTGGCTGGAGAACGGCACATCGCCGTCCAGCGGCTGCACGCGCTCCCACGCCCGGTCGGGCTGGAGACGCCACGCATACGCGGTGTCGGCCAGCATGAGATCGATGAGCGACGTCAACTCATCGGCGAGGAGGGGGTCGTCCACACGGGCCACGAGCTCCACGCGGTCATCGAGGTTGCGCGCCATGAGGTCGGCCGAGCCCGTGAACACGCGTCGGTCATCCCCGCTGCAGAAGATGAAGATGCGCGAGTGCTCGAGGAAGCGTCCCACCACGGACGTGACGCGGATGTTCTCGCTCACGCCCGGGATGCCGGGCAGGAATCCGCAGATGCCGCGCACGCACATCTCCACCGGCACGCCCGCCTGCGATGCCCGGAACAGCGCCTCGATGATGCGCCCGTCGATCATCGAGTTCAGCTTCATGCGGATGTGGCCGGGGTGACCCTGCCCATGCCGCTGCGTGACCCGGTCGATCTCCTCGATGAGCCCGTCGCGCAGGTGCTCGGGCGCCACCAGCGCCTGCCGGTACCGGGGGGCACGTGCGAATCCCGTGAGGTAGTTGAAGAGGTCCGCCACGTCATCCACGATGTCCTCGCGGCAGGTGAACAGGCCGACGTCGGTGTAGATGCGGGCCGTCGTGGGGTGGTAGTTGCCCGTTCCGATGTGCGCGTAGCGCCGCAGGCGATTGCCCTCCCGGCGCACCACCATGCAGAGCTTGGCGTGCGTCTTCAGCCCGGGGAGGCCGTACACCACGTGCACGCCGGCGCGCTCGAGGGCCTTGGCCCACCGGATGTTCTGCTCCTCGTCGAACCGCGCCTTCAGCTCCACCAGGCACACCGTGCCCTTGCCGCGCTCGGCGGCGCGGATGAGGGCCGGCACGATGGGCGTGTCACCACTGGTGCGATACAGGGTCTGCTCGATGGTGACCACGTCGGGGTCGTCGGCGGCCTCCTGCACGAACCGCGCCACGCTGGCCTCGAAGGAGTCGTAGGGGTGGTGCACGAGGATGTCGCCGCGCCGGATCTCGGCGAACATGCCGCCATCCTCCGCACCGCCGCTGAGGCGTCCGGGCACGCGGGGCTGCCACGGGCGGTATGTGAGGTCGGGCCGGTCGAGCGATGCCACCTGCCACAGGGCGGTCTGGTCGAGCAGGCTCGAGATGGGATACACCTCGTTGTCGGTGACCCCGAGGCCCTCCTTGATCTCCTCGAGCAGCGTGTTGCTGCTGCGGGCCTCCACCTCCACGCGCACGGGACCGCCGAAGCGCCGGCGGCTGAGCTCGCGCTCCACCGCGTTGAGGAGGTCGTCGGCCTCATCGGAGATGGAGAAGTCGGCGTCACGCGTGACGCGGAACAGCACCCGGCGGGTGATCTCCATTCCGGGGAAAACCTGCCCCAGGTTGGAGGCGATCACCTGCTCGACGGGGACGAGCATCTCGCCCCCGCGCAGGAGGCGCGGCAGCATGCGCGGCACCTTCACGCGCGCGAAACGCGACTCGCCGCTGTCGGGGTCACGCACCGTGAGGCCCAGGTTCAGCGCCAGGCCGCTGATGTACGGGAACGGCAGGCCGGGGCCCACCGCCAGCGGGATGAGCACGGGCTCCACCTCGCGCTCGAACCGCTCGCGGAGGTCGTCCTGGTCGCCGGCGGCGAGGTCGTCGATGTTGGCAATCACGATGCCCTCGGCCGCGAGCGACGGGCGCACGTCATCGCGCCAGATCGATGCCTGCAGGTCGATGAGCTCGAGCACGCGCTCGCGGATGCCCGACAGCACCTGGTCGCGCGGCAGCTGGTCGGGCGTGGACGACGGCCGACCGTCCTCGAGGGCGTCGATCACCCCGGCCACGCGCACCATGAAGAACTCGTCGAGGTTGCTCGAGAAGATCGCGAGGAACTTGCAGCGTTCGAGAAGGGGCTGCGACTGGTCCGCGGCAAGGGCGAGCACGCGCGCGTTGAAGTCGAGCCACGAGAACTCGCGGTTCACGTAGAGCGCGGGGTCCGACAGGTCGCGGGGTATTGAACCGACGGTGGACATCCGGGCATCAAAGCCCTTTTTCACGCCGCCCTCCACCCCATGCGGCAATCCTGCAACCCCGGTGTCAGCGGGTGACGGTTGCCGTCACCACGTAGCGCGGGCGCACCAGGCGCTGGGCGCCGGCCAGGCGCACCTCGAGGAAGTACTCACCCTCCTGCGGGGCGCGGAACCTGAGCATCTCCGCATTGCCCTTGTTCACGGCGCCCGCCACCAGCCACGGTCGCGCGAATGCCGCCCCCTGGCGGTAGGCCGGGGTACCCGGCTTCCAGAGGTAGAGATCGACGTCGTTGCCCGGAGCCACCGTGGCCTCGGCGGTGAGCGACTGCCCCTTCTTCATGTAGACGACGGAGTAGTCACGCAGGTCGGCCCATGTGCGAAGCAGGCCGCCGCGCTGCCCGTACGAGTAGCCGCGGGCCACGAGCGTGCCCGCCCTGCCGAGGGCGCGCGCACCCGGGGCGTCGTCATCGGGCTCGGGGGCATCGAGCGCGGGGGGCTTGGCCACCAGGGCACGGGTGAGGTCGACCACGCCGGCGCCGCGCGCGCGGTCGAGGCCGTCACGGCTGCCGCGGGCCGTCGACATGAGGATCTCGGTGAGCTGGGCGGCCGAGAGGGTGGGGCGGGCCGACAGCAGGCGGGCGGCCGCCCCCGTGACCACGGCCGCGGCCATCGATGTGCCGCTGCGGGTCTCGAACCTCGGGCCGCCCTCGGGGCCGCGGGCGCCGCCGGCGGTGATGTCGCGACCGGGGGCCGCCACGGCCACGTGCAGCCCGCGCGTGCTGTCGGGCAGTGCATTGCCCGCCTCATCCGTTGCGCCGACCGCCAGCACGTGCCGGTATGCGCCCGGGTACTCGCACTCCACGATGCCCGCGACGCCGCAGGTGGCCTTGCCGCTGTTGCCGCTCGCCGCCACCACCAGGATTCCCGCGCGAACGGCCTCGTCGATGGCGTCCTGCTCCACCTTCGAGCGGGAGCTGCCCTGCAGGCTCAGGTTGATGATGCGCGCTCGACGGCTGATGGCGTACCGGATGCCCTCCGCCACCGCCTGCGCGGACGACTGGCCCGTGGGGCCCGCGATCTGCACCGGCAGGATGGTGACGCCCGGGTCGGCCTCGGTGCCCGATGCCACCGTGGCGATGATCCCGGCGACCATGGTGCCGTGGCCCTGGACGTCCTGCAGCGGGTTGCCGCCGCCGAACGCGAATGACGCCGCCCCCGCGGTGTCCACACGGTTCGACAGGCCCGCGGCGCCCGGCGCCACGCCGGTGTCGAGAACCGCCACGAGCGGGCGCGGGCCGTAGGTGCGCGTGAGCGGCTTCCAGCGGATGGCGCGCAGCCATGCCTGGGAGGTGAGCGCCTGCACGTCGGCATCGAACTGCGCCTGCGACTGCCGTGCGGTCTCCCGCACGCGCACCGGGGCCACCATGGCCGGCGGCGGGCTGGCGTGCACGGCGGTCACCGGCGCTTCGCCACCAGCACGAACACCAGCCCGGCGATGAGCAGGACGCCCAGCAGCACGGCCACCAGTACGCCCAGGCCCAGCGCCAGCGGAACGCCGATCACGATCGCCTGGGCGCCCCCGATGATGATGAGCACATCACGGCCGAGGCCCGCAGGCACCCGGCTGAGAAGGCCAACGGAAAGGGCGAGCAGTACCGCCGCGCCCAGCAGCACCCAGAGAAACGCCGGCGCCCAGAGCAGCAGCAGCACGGCCTCGGCGGCTGCGAGCACGATGGCCAGCAGCAGGCGGCGGCCCACCAGCGCACGGTGGAACCCCGCGCCGCGCCCGGGGGGCTCCTCCTCGATGACCATCTGGATTTCCTGCACGCGGCCGAGGGTAACAGCGGCCTCCCCTGCCGCTACCATTACCGGGCATGCGGCAACTGCTCGTCACGGCCCTGTTCCTCGGCACCGTCGCCATGGCGACCGCGACCACCGCCACGGGGCGGCCCGCAGCAATGCCATCGGAGGCCGCCCAGCAGGAGGCCGTGGCCCGCGTGGCGCGCCTGGGGCTGCCCATCTACGAGGCGGGGCGCCAGGGCAAGTACGTGGCCATCACGTTCGATGACGGGCCGGGGCCGTACACCCCCAAGGTGCTCGACGAGCTCAAGCGGTATGGATTCCGCGCGACCTTCTTCTTCAACGGCAAGAACTTCGCGCAGGGGCGCGATGTGCTGCGCCGCACTGGGCGGGAGGCGAACGTGGGCGACCACACGTGGTCGCACCCCTACCTGCCCGGCATCCCGCCCGGGCAGCAGGTGGCCCAGACCGAACGCAGCATGCGCGCCATAAGCGACATCACGGGTGACCGCGTGCAGCTGTTCCGACCGCCCTACGGCTCCACCACCACCCACCTCAACATGTGGCTGCGCAACCGCGGCGTGCTGCCGGTGCTGTGGTCGACCGACAGCCGCGACTCCCTCGGCGCCAACCGGCAGGAGATCCTCTCCCTCGCCAAGGCGGGCACGAAGCCCGGCGCCATCCTTCTCTTCCACGAGAACCGCGGCCAGACGTACTGGGCCATCAACCGCTACCTGCCGTGGCTGAAGAAGCAGGGCTACACGGCGGTGACCGTGCCCGAACTGCTCGCCCTGAATCCCGTTGACCCCGCCGCCGTGCGCGCACGCGCGGGCTCGGGAATCGGCTTCCGCTAGTCGCGCCCGGCGAACCGCGCGCGCATCACGCGCGCGCCGGGAGCCGCCGCGGTGATGCGCGCCTCGAGGGCGTCGGCACCTGAGGGGTCCCCCGCGATGGCACAGAACGCCGACCCGCTTCCGCAGAGCAGGGCGGGCGCAGCCCCGGCCCGGCGCAGGGCGTCGTGCAGGGCCGCGAGGTCGGGCGCCAGGGCGCGTGCCGCGGGCCAGAGGTCGTTTCGGCACCAGTGGTCCAGACCCGCCGCCGTGCCGGGGGCCGGCGCGTCATCATCCGGCGGCGGGGCCGGCATCTCATCGAATCGCCCGTACACGGCCGCCGTGGAGAGCCCCGTGCCGGGTGCCACCAGCACGCACTCGAAGGCGGGGGCCCGGGCCGGGGCGAGCACGTCGCCGCGCCCCGTTGCCCACTGCGCACCCCCACGGATGAAGAAGGGCACGTCGGAGCCCACCGCGGCGGCGGCCCGCTCGAGCCTGTCGGGTCCGAGCTCGAGGCCCAGCAGCCGGTCCGCGGCCACCATGGCGGCCGCGGCATCGCTCGAGCCGCCGCCCACACCGGCCTGGGCGGGCAGCACCTTGTCGATGTGCACCTCGAGCGGGGGCAGCGCCTCCCCCGCCTCGGCCTCCAGGGCATCGAGGGCGGCCCAGGCGAGGTTGGCGGGCCCGTCGATGCCGGCGCAGCGAACCACGCGCTCGCGCGCCCTGGCCACCGTCACCGAGTCGGCCGGCCCCTCGAGCGCCACCATCAGCGAGCGCAGCGGGTGGTAGCCGTCATCCCGCCTGGCGCCCACGATCAGGCGCAGGTTCACCTTGGGGGGTGCGGGCAGCGTGATCACCGGGCTGCGGGCCAGTCGAGATCGTGGGCGAGGCGCGTGTAGTCGGCGGGCGTCACCTGCTCGGGCCGCACCGACTCCTGCAGGCCCATGGCCACCAGGGCCGCGCGCACGGCGTCGCGGTCGGCGCCCGCCTGGCCAAGGGCGTTCACCAGCGTCTTGCGGCGCACCGCGAAGGCCGAGCGCACCAGGGCCCGCACGGGCGCGTCGGGCGCCGGGTGCGTGCGGTGCAGGGCCACCAGCGCGGAGTCGACCCGCGGCCTCGGGGAGAACACCTCGCGGCCCACGGTGCGACGGCCGCTGGGCTCGCATGCGAGCTGGATCACCACCGAGGGCGACCCGTAGAGCCGCGAGCCCGGCTGCGCGAGCCAGCGGTCGGCCACCTCGCGCTGGGTCATGAGGGCCCAGTCGGTCACCAGCGGCAGCCGGCAGATGGTCTCCACCAGAACGGGAGTGGCGACGTGGTACGGCAGGTTGCTCACCACCTTGGTGGGCGGGGGATCCAACTCCTCGAGCTGCACCTTCATGCAGTCGCCCCAGTGCACCTGCACGCCGCCCAGGCCGGCCGTGCTCTCGGCAAGCGGCTCGCGCATGCGGGGGTCCACCTCGAGCGCGTGCACGGCCCGCGCCGCGCGCCCAAGGGCGGCGGTGAGCGTGCCGAGCCCCGCTCCCACCTCGAGCACCACGTCGTCGGGCCCCACGTCGGCCATGCGAATCGCGAGGTCCACCAGGTTCTCATCCAGCAGGAAGTGCTGGCCCAGGTCGGTGTCGGGACGTATGCCGTGGCGCTCCATCAGCCGCTGGGTGCCCACGCGCTCGGGCGGGGTGCTCACCATCCGAATACGCGCGCCGCGTTGGCGGTGGTGACCCGGTCGAGTTCCGCCGGGTCGTCGCCGCGCAGCTCGGCCACGCACGCCAGCGTGTGCGCCACGAATGCCGGCTGGTTGCGCTTGCCGCGCATGGGCACAGGCGCCAGGTACGGCGCGTCGGTCTCCACCATCAGGCGATCGGCCGGAATGCGGGTGACGGCCTCGCGCAGCTCGGTGTTCTTCGGGAAGGTCACGGGGCCGGCGATGCTCATGACCCAGCCGCGCTCCACGGCCTCGTCGAGGTACTGGGGGATGGAGAAGCAGTGCAGCACCACGTCGCGCAGCCCGAGATCCCGGAGGATCACCATTGTGTCGTCGGCGGCGTCGCGCGTGTGGATGACCAGGGGCAGGCCGAGGTCGGCCGCAAGCTCACCCTGCGCCCGGAACGCCCGCGGCTGGTCGTGGGGCGTCTCGCGGTCGTGGAAGTAGTCGAGGCCCGCCTCGCCGATGGCCACCACCTTCTCGTGCCCGGCGAGGTCGCGTATCCAGTCGATGTCCGAATCGCGCCACCCGCCCCACCCGGCATCGACCGGGTGAACGCCCACCGCGGCGAATACCTCGGGGTGCGCCTCCGCCAGGGCCACCGCCTGCTCGCTCTGCTCGCGGCCGCAGCCGATGGTGACCACGCGCTCCACCCCCGCCGCGGCCGCGGCCGCGAGAAGGTCGGGCACGGGGTCGTCGCATGACGGCAGGTGGCAGTGCGAGTCGACTACGTCGCCACCTCGTCCACGTCGATGCGCGGGAAGAGCGGCTCGGGGGGCGTAACCCGTGCGCCCGGCGTGCCCGCACCCCAGCGCGCGAGGTCGAGCGATACGCCGTCCGTGGGCTCGCCGATGGCAGCGAGCACGGCCTCGCATGAGCCCGGCAGCACGGGCCAGAGCAGCACCGCGGCAATGCGCAGGCCCTCGGCCAGGCTGAACAGCGCCTGGTCGAGGTCGCCGGCGCGTGCGTCATCCTTGGCCAGCGCCCACGGCTCCCTCTCCTCCACCAGGCGGTTGAGCCTGCGCACCCACGCCCATGCGGCGTCGACCGCGCCGGTCACGTCGTCGCGCCCGAACAGCTGCACCACCTGATCACGCGTGGCGTCGGCCTCGGCCGCGAGGTCGGAATCCCCACCCGGGTCGGCCGGCACCACGCCGTCGCGGTAGCGCTCGATCATCTTCGTGCTGCGCGACAGCAGGTTGCCGAAGTCGTTGGCGAGCTCGCTCGTGTAGCGCTGGTGGAAGCCCTCGTCGGTGAAGGTGCCGTCGTCGCCGAACCGGATCTCGCGGCACAGGTAGTACCGCAGGGCGTCCAGGCCGTACCGCTCGATGTAGGGGAACGGATCGACGATGTTCCCCGTGGTTTTCGACAGCCGCTCGCCGCCCTTGAGGATGTACCCGTGCACGAACAGGTGCTCGGGCAGGGCGAGGTCGGCGCTCATCAGCAGCGCCGGCCAGATGACGGCGTGGAACTTGAGGATGTCCTTCGCCATGAGCTGCAGCGTGGGCGGCCAGAGGCGGGCCAGCAGGTCGTCGCCGGGCACCGCGTACGTGAGCGCCGTGTAGTAGTTGAACAGGGCGTCCACCCACACGTAGACCGTGTGCGCGGGGTCCCACGGCACGGTCACGCCCCACTCCACCTGGGCACGGCTCATCGAGAGGTCGTCGAGGCCCATCTCCACCATGCTGCGCGCCTCGTTCATGCGCGACTTCGGACGCACGAAGTCCGGCACGGCCTCATAGTGGGCCAGGAGGGGGCCCTGGTAGGCCGAGAGGCGGAAGAACCAGTTCTCCTCCTCGATCCACTCCACCGGGCGCTGGTGGGTGGGGCACGTGTTGCCCTCGGCCAGGTCGCCCTCGTTGTAGAAGGCCTCGCACGAGGTGCAGTACCAGCCGCCGTAGCTTCCCTTGTAGATGTCGCCCTTCTCGTGCATGCGCTGGATGAGCTGCTGCACGGCCGCCTTGTGCGGCTCATCGGTGGTGCGGATGAAGAAGTCGTTGGTGGCGCCGAGCACGCGGCCCATCTCGCGGAATCGCGCGGAGAGCTCGTCGGCATGCTCCTTGGGCGAGCGCCCGGCCTCCTCGGCGGCGCGGGCGATCTTGGCCCCGTGCTCATCGGTGCCCGTGAGGAAGAACACGTCCTCGCCCCGCTGCCGGTGGTGGCGGGCGATGACGTCGGCCATGATCGTCGTGTAGGCGTGCCCCACATGGGGGTCCGCATTCACGTAGTAGATCGGCGTGGTGATGAAGAATCGGCCGGGCACGGAGGAGGCAGCATAGCGACGGCACCCCCACCCCCCGCGCGCGTGCTCGCGGTGGTGCATGCGGTGGCGGCGGGCCTCGGCGCGGTCGGCATCGAGTGGCGCCTGGCGGGCAGCGCGGCCCGCATGCTGCGCGGCGCCTCCGTGCGGCCGGGCGACGTCGACATCGAGGTTGCCGCCGCTGACGGTCCGGCGGCGGCGCGGGCCCTCGGCCTGCCCGCGCCGGAGCGGCAGTCCGGCGGCGGATGGTCGTCGCTGCGCACCACCGGCACGATCAACGGAGTACCCATCGACCTCTCGGCCGGCCTCGAGGTGACCGGCCCGGGCGGCACCCTGCAGGCCGACACCGTTCCTGCATTTACCGCCACTTTGGGGACAGTCCCCGGAATTACGCTTGGCGACCTTCCGATCGCGGTGAGGCTGACTCCCCCTGGGGAGTCGCTGGCGCGGGCGATCGTGGCGGGCAGCGAGGAGCGGCGCGCCCAGGCCCATGCCGCGCTGCCGGA
>JBIIJJ010000043.1:0-9954 GCA_044233875.1 Miltoncostaeaceae bacterium
TGCGATTCACGTTCAGATATCTCCTGTAATCGATCATGAGGATCTCTCGAACCTCGCCGGCTGCACAGGGGTCTGACGACGTGCGTGCCGCGAGTCACCGCAAGGCTTTCGCGGGGCGTGTTAACGCCGTGTGACCCGTTACAGGATTGGTGTGAAAAGGCCGTGAAACATCTCCGGCGTGCTCGGCAGGAGCCGCGTTATCGGAGATTCACGGCGTGTTCACGAGATGGTCACGACACGGCGGCAGCGCCCTCGTACGTTTGCGCCCCATGCCCGGTACCCACGCCCTCAGTGATGTCGACCACGGCGACCGCCGCACCATCCTCGTGGTGGAGGACGACGACAGCACGGCCCGCGCCACCGCGTACCACCTGGCAAGGGCCGGGTACTCCGTGACCATCAGCAAGGACGGCCTCGCGGCGCTCACGCGCCTCAAGGCGTGGCGACCCGACGCACTGGTGCTCGACCTCATGCTGCCGCATGTGGATGGCCTCTCGATCATCGAGGACGTGCGCCGGTGGGCCCCCGACCTGCCGATCGTGGTCATGACCGCGCGGCAGTCCGAGACCGACCGCCTCGAGGCCCTGCGGCGCGGCGCCGACGACCTCCTGCGCAAGCCCTTCTCGGCCCGCGAGCTGGTCGCCCGCCTCGAGGCCATATTCCGACGCACCGAGGTGTCCGCGGTCGATCCGGCACCCGTGGGCACGGAGGTGTCCCTCGGTGACCTCGAGGTGGACAAGGGCCGCCTCGAGGTGCGGCTGGCGGGCGACCCGGTGCAGATCACCCCGCTCGAGACCAAGCTCCTGTGGATCCTGATCGAGGAGCAGGGGCGCACGCTCAGCCGCGACGACATCTTCGATCGCGTCTGGGGGGGCCAGCGCCCTCGGGGTGACCGCTCGGTCGACGTGCTCGTGCGCCGCCTCAGGCGCAAGATCGATGAGGCGGGCGGGCGCTACACCTACGTGCAGACCGAGCACAAGCGCGGATACCGCCTGCAGGCGGTTCCCAAGGCCTTCCCCCTCGGCCGAAGGCGCTCCTAGCCCCCCACCGCTGCATCTTCACGATCTGTTCACATCAGCCTCCGTAGGCTGAAACCGTCGTGTCGATGGGGCCAAACACCCTCACGCTACGTCAGCGGACGGCGCGGGGTTCACAGGTGTTTCACACCTGTAACCGTACGGTCGAGCCGACCCCGCCCGGGGCACAGCGATGAACTCCAAGGAGACGAAGATGACGTCACGACGCATGTACGCGTCGCTCGCAGCCCTCGCGATCGCGGGTGGCTCCCTCACCCTCGCCGCCTGCGGCAGCAGCGATTCCAGCAGCGACACCAGCGGCGGATCGGGTGCCGCGAACCTGTCCGGCAAGATCGCGATCGATGGCTCGTCCACCGTCGCGCCGCTCACCACGGCAGCCGCGGAGGCCTTCAACGGCAAGAACCCCGACGTGAACATCACCGTTGGCACGTCCGGCACCGGTGGTGGCTTCGAGGTGTTCTGCAAGGGCGAGACCGACATCAGCAACGCCTCGCGCTCGATCAAGGATGACGAGGCGGAGGTCTGCAAGAAGGCCGGGGTCGAGTACGAGGAGATCCGCGTGGCCTCGGACGGCATCACCATGATCACCAAGGCGGGCGTTGACGTGGGCAAGACCTGCCTCAACTTCTCCCAGCTCGAGAAGATCTGGGCCCCGGGTTCGAAGGTGAACAACTGGAGCCAGGTGGGCTCGGGCTTCAAGGACCTGCCGCTCACCCTCGCGGGCCCCGGCTCGCAGTCGGGCACCTACGACTTCTTCAACGAGGAGATCCTGGGCGAGGACGCCCAGGGCGAGGTCATCCAGTCGCGCCAGGACTACTCGGCATCCGAGGATGACAACGTCACGGTTCGCGCCATCACCGACGCCGAGGCCGGCCTGGGCTACTTCGGGTTCACCTACTTCGAGGAGAACACCGACACGCTGCAGGCGTTCGCCGTGGACGGCGGCAAGGGCTGCGTGGAGCCCACCACGGACAGCATCACGTCCGGTGACTACCCGCTGTCGCGTCCGCTGTACATCTACGCGTCGAAGAAGGCGCTGCAGCGGCCCGAGGTGATGGCATTCGTGAAGGACTACGTGGCCAACGCCCCGCAGCTCGCCGCAGACGCCCAGTTCGTGCCGGCACCGCAGTCGGCCCTGGATGAGGCCACCTCCAAGCTGGACGCCTCCAGCTGAGCAGTGGTGTGACACCCGCCGGCGACCCGCGGAGGCGACGCAGCCTCCGCGGGTCGCTCGGCGAGCGCGCCATGCTGCTGGCACTGGCGTCGGCAGCGATCATCTCGATCCTCGTGACGGTGGGCATCGTGGTGGTGCTGGTGAGCGAGGGCGCCACCTTCTTCACGGATGTCCCGTTCTCGGAGTTCTTCACCGGCACGGAGTGGTTCCCGGTGGAGGGCAAGTACGGCGTGCTGCCGCTCCTCAATGCGTCGATCCTCATCGCGCTGATCGCCTCGGTGGTCGCCGTGCCGCTGGGCCTCGGCTCGGCCATCTACCTGAGTGAGTACGCACCCGAGCGGCTGCGCCGCGTGGTGAAGCCCGTGCTGGAGATCCTCGCGGGCATGCCCACCATCGTGCTCGGGTTCTTCGCGCTCGACGCCGTCACCCCCACCCTGCAGAAGATCATCCCCGGCCTGGGGCTCTACAACGCCCTGGCCGCGGGAATCGTGGTGGGCCTGCTCATCACGCCGCTCATCAGCTCGCTCTCGGAAGACTCCATGCGCGCCGTGCCCAACGCCATGCGGGAGGGCGCATTCGGCCTGGGCGCCACCCGTCGGGTGGTGTCACTGCGCGTGGTGGTGCCCGCCGCGCTGTCGGGCATCGTGGCCTCGATCGTGCTCGCGCTCTCGCGGGCCATCGGCGAGACCATGGCCGTCACCCTCGCCGCCGGCACGGTTCCCAACCTCACGTGGAACCCGCTGGAGGGCATGCAGACCATCACCGCCTACATCGTGCAGGTGTCCAAGGGCGAGGCCACCCGCGGCAGCCTCCAGTACGAGTCGATCTTCGCCGTGGGCCTTCTGCTGTTCGTGGTGACCCTGGTCATCAACATCATCGCCGTGCGCATCGTGCGCCGGTACCGGACCGTGTACCAGTGAGCACCGCCGACGCATCCACAACGCCTCCGCCTCCTGCGACGCCCGAGGCCGTCCGGCCCCTGGCCCGCAAGCGGTCGCGACCGTCGGAGCAGCTCTTCAAGTGGCTGGTCATGGCCCTGACCGGCATCACCATCGCCATGCTCGTGTGGCTCATCACATCGGTCGTGGTGAAGGGCGCCGGGTCGTTGTCGTGGGCGTTCCTCACCGACAAGCCCTCGGCCAACCCCGCCAAGGCGGGGTTCAACTCGGCGCTGCGCGGTTCGGTGGTGCTCATGATCATCACGATCGTGTTCGCGTGGCCCATCGGGGTCGCCGCGGCCCTGTACCTGGAGAAGTTCGCCACGCAGGCCGCGGTCCTGACCGAGCGCAAGCTGGGCGAGCGCCTGGCGGCGGGCGTATCGGGCCCGCGGCGGGCATGGCTGCGCCTGCGCCTGTGGTGGCTGCGCATACGGCCCGGCGTCGTGCACCTGATCGAGGTGAACATCTCGAACCTCGCGGCCGTGCCGTCCATCATCTACGGGCTGCTCGGCCTGGCCATCTTCGTCGGCATCCTGGGGATCTCGAAGTCGCTGCTGGCCGGCGGCCTCACGCTGGCCGTGCTGATCCTGCCGATCATCATCATCGCCGCGCGCGAGGCGTTGCGGGCGGTGCCGGTGTCCATCGAGCAGGGTGCCATGGCCCTTGGTGCAACGCGCTGGCAGGCGGTTCGCAGCCAGGTGTTCCCCGCGGCGCTGCCGGGAATCCTCACCGGCACCATCCTCGCCATGTCGAGGGCGATCGGCGAGACCGCACCACTCATCGTGGTGGGCGGAATCGTGTTCGGCACCGCCGTGCCCAGCCTCAACCCGCTTGCAGCCGGCGAGGAGGCGCTGTTCGCCATGCCGCTGCAGATCTACTTCTGGACCGACCAACCCCAGGCCTCGTTCCAGGCCATCGCGGCGGCGGGCATCATCGTGCTCCTGGCCACCCTGCTCGTCATGAACCTCGTCGCCATTATCCTTCGCAACCGATACAGCAAGCGCTGGTAAGAGAGATGACCACCAACGTGGAACCCGAGAAGAGCACAGGGGCATCGCCCATCGAGATTCGCGTGGCCACCGAGGCGGGTGGCGGCGCCACGGAGCGCCCGGGCGGCCTCACCAGCGCGTCGTCCGCCGCCACCACGGCACCGCCCATGTTCCAGATCAGGGACCTGGGCGTGTGGTACGGGAAGAACGAGGCCGTGCGGGGCGTGAGCATGGACATCCCCCGCAACGCCATCACGGCGATCATCGGGCCCTCGGGTTGCGGCAAGTCGACGATGCTGCGGTGCCTGAACCGCATGAACGACCTGGTGCCGAGCGCCCGCGTTACCGGCGAGGTGCTCTTCGCCGGCGAGGACCTTCTCTCCAACGAGATCGACCCGGTCGACCTGCGCGGCCGCATCGGAATGGTCTTCCAGAAGCCGAACCCCTTCCCGAAGTCCATCCGGGACAACATCGAGTTCGGCATGAAGGTGAACGGCATCAAGCCCACCGCCGAACGCGTGGAGCAGGCGCTTCGCGACGCCGCCCTGTGGGACGAGGTGAAGGACCGCCTGAAGGCCGAGGCCTTCTCGCTGTCCGGTGGCCAGCAGCAGCGCCTGTGCATCGCCCGGGCCATCGCGGTGGAGCCCGAGGTCATCCTCATGGACGAGCCGTGCTCCGCGCTCGACCCCATCGCCACCCTGGCCATCGAGGACCTCATGAAGAAGCTCGCCGAGCGCTTCACCCTGGTCGTGGTGACCCACAACATGCAGCAGGCGGCGCGCATCTCCGACCAGGTGGCCTTCATGACCGTGGAGGGCACGGACGAGGGCGAGCGCTGCGGAGTGCTCGCCGAGGTCGGGGCCGTGCGTGACATCTTCTCGGCCCCGAAGGACCCGCGCACCGAGGCCTACGTGACCGGCCGGGTGGGCTAGCCCCCCGTCCCCACCACCTGCACCGCCAGGAGCGCGACGTCGTCGCGCAGGTTGCCCTCGTCGTAGCGCTGGGCGGCCTCGGCGAGGTAGGCGATGCGCGTCTCCAGGCTGGCACCCCGCGTGGCATCGAGCGCAGCCAATGCCCGGCGCGAGCCGAAGATCTCATCACCGCGGCGCGCCTCCACCAGGCCATCGGTGTAGATCAGGAAGAGCCCGCCACGCGGGATGGTGATGGTGGTCACCGGCCACTCCACCTCGTCGAGCAGCCCGAGGATCGGCCCACGGCCATCGACCTCCACCAGCCCGGCATCGCCATCGCCCACCAGGAGGGGCCGGGGATGCCCCGCCAGCGCGAACTCGGCCGTGCCGTCCGGCGCGATGAGGCAGTGACACATGGTGGCGTAGATGCCCTTCTCGCGCTCATGCGGCTCGGCGATATGGGTGTTCATGATCTCGAGCACCCGGCGGGGGTCGGGGTCGACCTCCACCAGCGCACCCCAGCCGAATCGCATGCGGGCTGCGCGCGCAGCTGATTCCGCACCGTGCCCCGCCACGTCGCCCACCATCACGGCCAGGCGGCCGTCGTCGAGCAGGCGGGCGTCGTAGAAGTCGCCGCCGATGGCCAGGCCGGGGCTGGCCGCCTGGTAGCGAGCGGCCAGGCGCAACTCGGGCACCGACGGCAGCGACTCCGGCAGCAGGCCCTGCTCCACGGTCTGCCACAGGCGCCGCTCGGCGCGCGCGGCCTCCGAGCGGCGGGCGCTGGCCTCCGCCGCCACCCGCTGCTCCTCGATGCGGTGCTGCATCACGTTGAAGCCGTCCACCAGCTGCACAACCTCGCGCGCGGCGTGGTCGGGCTGCGGCACGGACTGGTCAAGGTCTCCCTCGCCCACGCGGCGCACGCCCTGCGCGAGCGAGCCGAGGGGCGCGCCCACGCGCCTCCAGAGCGACCGGGTTGCCATGACCACCGTGAGCACGGCCAGCAGCACGCCGCCGACGATGGCGAGCACGGTGAGGATGCGGCGCTCATCGGCGCGCGCGAGCGCCTGCTGGCGCTCGGCCTCCACCAGCGCGCGCAGGTCGGCATGCTCACCGCGCAGTTGGTCGAGCCTCGCCTTGTCGGTGCCCTCCCCGATGCGCGCCACGGCCTCGGAGATCTCACCGTCCTGCCTCAGCTCCACCAGCGCGCGGGCCTCCGTGAACCACTCGCGCGCCGCCCGGTCATAGGAACCCACGGCACGGGTGAGCCCCGGGTTTCCACGCACCAGGGCCCGCAGCCGGCGGATGTTGCGCGGGTAGGTGTCCTCCGCCCGCACGTAGGGCACGAGGTAGTTGGTGTCACCGGTCAGCGTGTAGCCGCTCACGCCCGTCTCGGCGTTCAGCAGGTCGGCGAGGATGGCCTCCGAGGCCGTGGCGCGCTGCACCGCCACCTGCTGGTCGTCGCGGTAGGAGGTGGTGGCCGCGAACACCCCGAGTATCGCCAGCGCCGTCAGCGCGGCCAGCACCAGGCCCACGCCGATGACCACGCGGGTGAGCAACCCCCGCAGAGATGGGGTGCCCTGCCCGCGCAGCACCTGCCCGAGGTTGCGGCGGCCGTTGTCCGTCATATGCGCAGGGAGAGCCCCGCGGGGCTCAGGAGGCGTCCGCCGGGGGGCCCTCGGCCACGAGGCGCTGCAGGGCCTCGAAGGTCTCCGGAGTAGTGATGACCACCAGGGTGTCGTTGGCGCGGATGACCTCGTCATAGGCCGGCATGGTCAACGAGTTCTCCTTGCGGATGATCGCCACGATGGTTCCGCCCGTGGTGGTGCGGATGCGGCAGGTGGCCACCGTGAGGCCCACGAGGGGGCTCTCCGCCGGGATGTCGATCCAGTCGATCGCGAGGTCCTTCAGCGCGATCTCCAGCTTGTCGAGGAGCTCCGGGCGGTACACCACGCCCCCGAGGATCGACCCGAGCTCGTGGGCCTCCTCGTCGGAGAGCACGATCACCGACTGGGAGTCCTCATCGGGGTCGGGTCGGTAGTAGAGCTCCCGGCGGCCGTCGATGTGCACAACGGCGCACACATCCTCGCCCAGATGGGTACGCATGCTGAACTTCTTGCCCACGCCGGGAAGACGCGTCTCGCGGACCTCGATCACAGCTGAACCCTCCTAGGGACCACCACGGGACGCCGATGCGCGCTTTGAACCGAAAAGCGTACGCCCCAGCGTGCGGGACTCCCTCATAAGTAGCACTCCAACGGCCGCCGTTACCAGCACGAGCAGGCCGGCGAACGACACGATCTGCTCGCGGAACTCCGGTGACAGCGCGGTGCCAAGGGCGGCGAGCTGGGCCAGGATGAGGGTGAATTCACCGCGGGCCACGAGGCTGGTGCCCACCGTGAGCGACTGCCGCTTGGTGAACCCCGTCATACGGCCGGCCACCCACCCCGCGGCCAGCTTGCCGCCGATGGCCACCACCACGCCCACCGCAAGCCACTGCCACACGGCCCCCAGCGACCCCAGGTTGATCTGCAGGCCGAAGATGAAGAAGAAGATCGCGGCGGCGAAGTCGCGCAGCCCGAACAGGTGGCGCTCGATGCGGTCACGCACGTCGGTCTCCGACAGCAGGATGCCCGCGAGCAGGGCGCCCACCGGTGCGGACAGGCCGGCTTCCTCCGCCAGGGCCGCCGATCCGATCACCAGCGCCAGGGCCGCGAGCACCAGGCGCTCGCGCTCGATCTTGGCCGCCACCCTGTCGATCACCTTCGGCAGCTTGTGGCTGGCGTAGAGGAAGGCCGCGACGAAGCCGATGACGATGAGCACGTTCCACGTGATGGCCTCTCCGCTCACGGCCGTGCCCACCGCAAGGGCAGACGCCACGCCCAGGAACAGCGCGATGGCGAGGTCCTCGAACACCAGGATGCCAAGCACCAGGTCGGTCTCGTCGTCGGCGAGGCGCCGGAAGTCGAATAGCGCGCGGGTGATCACGCCGCTGCTCGAGATGTAGATGAGGCCCGCGAGCAGGATTGCCTCGGGGCCGACCCCGAACAGCAGGAACCCCAGTCCGAGGCCCAGGCCACCATTGATGATCAGGTCAACGGCACCGCCGGTCAGCACCAGCTTGCGCGCCTGCAGGATCCTCTCGAGCGAGAACTCCAGCCCGAGGTAGAAGAGCAGCAGGATCACCCCGATCTCGCCCAGCAGGTAGAGCGGATCGTTCATCTCGATCACGCCGGGGAATGGCTCCGACGGGCCGAGCAGGACCCCGGCGATGATGAACAGCGGGATGGCGGAGATGCGCAGGCGCACCCCCAGCACCGACATCACCGCGACGGCCACCAGGATGATGGCCAGCTGCGGGATGAGACCCATCAGGCCCCCAGTGCGCTGCCGGTGACCTCCGAGATGTGCGAAACGCCCTCGTCGCGCATGCGCTGCATCAGCCCCAGGGTGATGTCGCGCGCGATGAGCGGCCCGCGGTACACGAGGCCCGTCCACACCTCCACCAGCGACGCGCCACTGGCAAGGCGTTCCCAGGCGTCGTCGGCATCCATGACGCCGCCGACCCCGATGATGAGCAGGTCTCCCCCGGCCCGGCGCGCGGCCACCCGCACGGCCTCGTTGGCGCGCGCACGCACGGGCGGCCCCGACAGCCCGCCCTGCTCCGTGGCCGGTGGGACGTCCGGGTTGCGCAGGCCCTCGCGCGAGATCGTGGTGTTGGTGAGCACCACGCCGGCCAGCCCCAGCTCGCCGGCCAGGTCCACGGCGTCCTCGATCTGGGCATCGGGCAGGTCGGGGGCCAGCTTGACGAGGAACGGCATGGGAACCCGTGCGTCGTAGCGGCGCATCGAGGCATCTTCATCACGAAGGGCACCGAGGATCGCCGTGAGGTGATCGCGGTCCTGCAGTTCGCGCAGACCCGGGGTGTTGGGCGACGACACGTTCACCACCACCAGGTCGGCCACCCCGCGCAGCAGGCGGAACGACGCCAGGTGGTCGTCTGCGGCCCGCTCGAGCGGCGTGAGCTTCGACTTGCCGATGTTCACCGCGATGGGGATACCCGCACCCGCCCCGCGACGGGCATCGGCGATGCGGCGTGCCGTCACGGCCGCGCCGTCGTTGTTGAAGCCCATCCGGTTGATGATGGCCTCGTCGTCGGGCAGGCGGAACAGGCGGGGGCGGGGGTTGCCGGGCTGCGGCCGGGCGGTGACCGTGCCGATCTCGGCGAAGCCGAAGCCCAGCCGGCCCCAGGCGCGCACCGCGCGGCCGTACTTGTCGTACCCGGCCGCCAGGCCCACCGGGCCCGGGAACTCCAGGCCCATCAGGCGCTGGCCCACCGTGGCATCACGCTTCGACAGCCAGGCCGATCCCGCCGTGAGGGCGGGGCCACCCACCTGCAGCGCGCGCAGGGCGGCCTCGTGGGCCCGCTCGGGATCCATGCGGAAGGCGGCCCTCCGCAGCATGCCGGCGGGGTCCAGGCTCATGCGGCGGCCAGCCGGTCGCACTCGGCGGCGAGGGCGGTGTCCTTGTCGGTGATGCCCCCCTCGGAGTGCGTGACCAGCCGCAGCGTCACCGTGTTCCAGCGGATGTCGATGTCGGGGTGGTGGTCAGCGCGCTCGGCGGCCTCGGCCACGCGGTTCACGAACCCCATGGCCGCCATGAAGCCGTCGGGGAACACGTACGCCTTGGCGAGGGCGCCGCTCTCGAGCCCCCACCCGGGCAGCAGCACCAGAGCGGTGGAGAGGTCATCGTCGCCGAGCAGGGCCATGCCCCAACCCTAGCGGCGAGACTTACGGGAATGGATGGGTCAACGGATCTCGGTGGCACGCTGCGGCTCGAGGGCCGCCGCGCGCGGTGGATCGCCGTGCGGCTGGCAGGACCGGGCGCGGGCAGGCCGGCCCCGCTGTC